>JACPPX010000077.1 GCA_016190785.1 Chloroflexota bacterium | reverse complement strand
GTATATTGCCGCCCGCGGCTTGGATCCCACGCTCCTCACCGCAGTGCAGCCTATAGCACCGGTATCGACAGAGCCGACGCCGGGCTTCACCTGGGGGAGCATCGTCCGCGTCCAGGGGACCGGTACCCAAGGACTTCTTCTCCGCTCCGGCCCCGGCCTCTCCAATCCCTCGCTGATCCTCATCTCTGAGGGCACCGTCCTCCAAATTCGGGGCGGGCCGCAACTCGCCGATGGCTACACTTGGTGGCAGGTCTCCTTCGAAGGCGGAACCGGTTGGGTGGCCGGCGACTTTCTTGCTCCAGTCGACTAAACATCATTGCAACCCAAATGCTCGCAAAAAGAGGAGGTGGACATATGCCCACCTCCTCATAGTTGGAGTCAACGGCTTCTCGATATCCTACCCTCCTTTCTTTGCAGCCTCCTACTCTGCGAATAGCGAGGCCATAAAAGAATGGATCTTGGCGTAATCAGGCAGCAAAACTTGCGCCCCGTCGGGAGTTACATAGAAGGTGGTGAAGGACTCATCCAATGCTCTCATCTCCAGACCCTCGAGCCCGATTTCCATCCCCAGTTGGGCCAAACTCAATATTTCCATGGGTCCCAAATCCGTCTCCATCAGGTCCAGGCCAGTGTTGAGCAGCTCGGGGAGTCGGGGGAGAAGGTCCAGACTGATGGCTTTCTGGGCCAAGGCGCGGAGAGCCTGCTGTTGCCGGCGGATGCGATCAAAATCGTCTCCTCCATATCGGGTGCGCACATACTTGAGCAAAGTCTCACCATCCATATATTGCCGCCCGGCAGGGATGAATAACGGCTCGTAACCATAATTCTCATCGGGATAGAGAGGATCCCAAATGTCCTGGGGCACCTCGATCTCCACTCCTCCTAAAAGATCTACCCCTCGGATAAACCCGGCAAAGTTGATCCGCACATATTGGGTGAAGGAAATTCCCAACACTGCTTCTACTGATTCCTCAGCCAATGCCACCCCACCTCCGGAATAGTCATACAACTCGCCATAGTGATAAGCAGTATTAATTCGCCCCTCCCCTATCCTGGGGATCGAGACCCAGAGATCGCGAGGGATGGAGATAAGCACTGCCTTCTTGGCTTGGGAGTTGATGACCAGAGCCATGATAGTATCTGTCCTGCTTGCACTTTCACCCGGCCGGGCATCGCTCCCTAGAATCAAAATATTGAACTGACCTTGCTCCCCAGGATCTTGGCCGGGAAGCAAATCACCTGGTGTATCCCCGGTAGGCGAAGTATTTTCCCCGCCGGGCAACCAAGAAAAGAAAGTCTCAGCCAGAGCACTACCTTCCAGGCGGAACTCGTATCCGGTTACCGCCCCGGCGGAGAGGAAAAACAAAGAGAGAGCCAGCACCCAGAAAGCGGGCACTCCCAGGTTGCGGCGCTTAGCCTTCACTCGCGGCGGAGCCCAGGGCCGGGAGCGAGGGCTAGCTGTGCTCCTCATTCCTCCCCCCATGGTGAGCCACAGCAAGGGTGGCTCCCTCAAACTCGATAAACACTCTCTCCCCTCGTACCGGCACTTTGATTTCTTTATCCAGATAACGCAGCGTGTACTCTCCATCGGCCCAGAGCGGCACCTGAAATCCCCCCTTCCCGTAATCCGGTCTGGTTCCGCTCTTAGTCACCACCCGGTTCCCCCACGGGTCGCTTATCACCAACCGTATCCCCGCTTTGGGCAGGCACCCTGCCAGAGCCCGCGGCCCAGAATAACGGCGGATCTTAACTGATGGTGTCTTGGGTGAAGGTCCACGCGATGGCTTTTGGGCAACTACCGCCTCGGGTCGAGCAAAGCTGGAGACGATTTCCTCGATTTTAGACGCAATGAACTGTGCCGGCCTGCCGCCCTTCTCCGGTTTGTCCAAGACAACCGCTACCCCCTTTTCACGGGCAAAAGGCAAAAGGGATTTTACCGCGGCAATCGTCTCCTCCCTTGTGCCCTGCCCTACCGAATACCAAGCGGAGCGGTTCTTGCCGGAAAGGAGCGCCGGACATACTGCCAAGAGGTAATCGGGAAGTGGCTTGTCATGTGAGAGGATCTCACTCTTAAACCAGGAAAACATCTCGGCATGCCACTGCGCATGCAGGGTGTCATTGACCTTGGCGTAGCGATGATCCTTGAGGTTGCCATAGACCCATCCTCCTCCGACACAGATAATGGGGGGCACAAATCCTAACTCTTCCTTGAACACCTTGGCCATAGCCAAGAAACCAAGCACTCCTCCATAATCTTGGTAGATAGTCTCCCCCGGAGTCTTCTCCTTCTCCCGCCACTTGTTGACCTCGCGAATGTTCCCCGCATACTCCCACCCTTTCTCCTCCTCGGGCACTGGCACCCCCTCTTGGTTAACCTCATCGTAGGGATAATCTGGAGGCCGGTTACGGCCGCTGTTTTTATAGGCCAGCCAAGTGCGTCCCCAGAGATACAGGAGATTTGCATCTCGGGTAGCCTGAATTAACTGCCGCAATCGATCCAGAGTGGAGATCTGCACTCCGGGCAATCCTTCTGCTTCGTAGACCACCTGCGCTTGCTGCATCCACTTTTTGACAAACAAATCCCAATCCGGAGTTCTGCTCACCCATTCCCCGCGGCGAAGGGGATCACCATAAATTTGGAGATAAGCCGGGATCCCCTTTCCTTGCAGAACCCGCACATCCTTGACAAAGTCATGCTCTTCATCGATCCGCACCCGTGGCCGCACTAGAGGCATGATCCCCTCCCCCCAATATAGGGAGGCAGCACTCTTTATCTTTGCCCCGCTGCGCGGCATGAGGTATATCCAGCGCAATCCCAAATCCTTCACCCGGGCCAAATCCTGATTCAGCCCCTCCTCACTGAAATCCTGGCCGGCTTGGATGCCCATCCCATTGTCTTCCTCAGGACGGGGCCAATCCTTTAGTTCCAATCGCGGCAGTTCGGGGGAGATACCAATAGGTGGGATTGATACCTTCTCACCAGTCTTCCCATCCACCACCGTAGTTCCGGTATAGTAATGGGTGATGATCCCCACAAAGTTGGCCCCCCGCTGCGCCATGGCCATGGCTCCCCTCTGGCACATCCCTACCCCGTGGCCATAGTACTCGGGATAGATAGCAATGCAGGGCACGCTACGGCAATAAGGCAAAGCCTGGGACCACACATCCTCGCTGTTCTTGGTCCGGCCATTACAATGTCCAAAGTAGAAGGCGAAGATGATCTCGTTATCGTAAGCCCCCACCATCCCCGCCGTGGCCTCCACAGCAGCATCGGTCGCCGCATAGTGACTCGAGCGCCATACCTGGCAATGGGTGGTGGTGCAAAGATCCGCGTTACGATCGCGGTGTCGTGGATATTCCACTGCCTTGGCGGCATAAGAACGGGCGGCCACTGCCTGGGCCTTGAGGGCCTCGGGATGGGCGCTGGTTCCCATCTCCGGCGGCACTACCCCCTTGAGATAATCTTCCATATCCAAGACTTGTACCGACCCGTCGGGCATAAGCAAGCGCACCATCTCCGGAACATGGATGCGCAACCGACGGTTCCCTTTGACCATACTGCTCAGAGTCTGCACCGTCCGCGGGACAAGGGCCTCCCCCGAGGATCGGTACCAGCGCTGATAGGCAAAACTGCTATCATCCTCCGTAGCCAAGAGCCAGAAGGCATTGTTGAGGAGATAATTGGGCACCTTGCTTTCCATCACTTCCCGCACCATTCCGGCACTCCGCTGATCATGAGTAGTGGCATCGATGGGGGGAAAGCTGGAACTGCGCTGATCCCCGAGGTGCACCCCGCTTTCCGTGCTGATCAGGGGCAAGGAGTATCCGACTTTGTAGCGGATTATTTGGTCGTACCAATCGAAAAGCTGGAAACCTAATTGATCCTCACAACCTGGTGCTTCCTGATGGGGTTGGGCACAGGGCCAGCGGTTCTGCCCCCCCTGCCCCCAGGTGAGGGGCTTGTTGAAGGCGTAGTTGTGGATGGCCACCGCCATCTTGTTGAAGAGGTAGCGCTTGCCTTTTAGATTGATGATATCGAAGCAAGTAGCTAGAAAAGGCAAATCCCAGTATTCTCCTCCGGGAGAAAGAGGGGTGAAGAGAGGGACGATCCCGGCCACGGAATACATCGTTTCCAGGCTAGGGAGGAGCATGTTCATAAAGCGATCGGGAAGGGCCTCGGTGCTCCACTCCCCGCGCGGCCAAGAAATTGAAAGGTTGGGCTCGTTGAAGGCATGGATATAATGCACCCCCCAGGAGGCATAGATCTCGCACAGCCGCCGCAGATCGTTCTGGTCGAGATAACCCACCGTTTGCGTGGCGATGCGGATAATGGGTTCGATGTTGTTGGCGAGCAAGGCTCGGATGAAAAACTCGGGGATGGGGTGGTTCGGGTTTGGGCCGGAGATCAAGACCAGCCAACTGGCCCCCATCGATTTGAGTTTGGGCAAGAAAAGGTCGAGATGTCCTTGGTTGTAGTGTCGCGGATCGGGGAACCAGTGGAATCCGATCCCGGTGTCTCCTTTAGGGCGAGGGTAGTCTTTGAGTCTCATTTCTTACTCCTTATCTTTGAATTTCAGAAGCGTCTTAGATGCATCGCGAGCAACCCGTTCCCATCCCGTCAGGGCTGGGAGGGCAAGGGAATAATCAGTTCCTGTCCCACCGCCAGGCTATCCGGGTCTGGGAGGTTATTGGCCGCAATCAGTTCCTCCACCGTCACCCCAAACTGCAAGGCGATGTCCCACAGGGTATCCCCTTCTTCCACAACATAGATTAGGACCTCTGGGGTAGAGGTAGCGGTGGGGGTCGGAGTCTCAAGAACAGTGGCCGTTGGTTGCGGGGTGATGATCTGAGGAGGGAGGCGGCGGCACCCCACACCCAGCAGTACCACAAGCAGGGCTAAAAACCTCCACTTCATTTTCTCCCCTCCTTTAAGTATAGGATTCTCAATGTTTATCTACTTCTATCTACGAGCGACACGGACGTCATCCTGGTTATTCATTGCCAGGGCGGCTCCGCCGCCCGGGCCCCAGATCCGGATCATCCGCTAGAACCATTCTCCCAAAAAATAACCGAGAATTGCTCCGACCAGATAAGAGATGGCCAAGAGCAGAACCAAGGGCGGGATATTCAAGAGCCGTTCTACCATCTCCAACACCCCTTTCCAGAAGATGAGGGACAACTTAACCCTCCTCTATCGGGAGGCCGCTACCTTCAGGATCTCCCCCTGGGCATCGGTGGTCACCCGCAAGATCTGTTGCATATTTCCCCCGGCCAAATGGGCCACCTTCCCGCGGAAGGTAAAGATATAGGATGCGGTGGAGCCTGGCCCGGCCTTGGACACCTGGGGACTTACCTCGGCCATATCCGGAAAATTATGGGCCACATATTTCTTTACCCGTTCCAGGCGGCTTTGCGCATCATTAACCATTTTTCCTCCTTCCCCTAAGCATTAGATTCTCGATGCTTCTTTGTTCCCGTCTCCGAGCGATGGGGATATCATTCTGGCTGTCCATTGTCTAGGCGACGGAGCCGCCCCAGATCAGGCTCTAGCCTGCGCCGGCGAATAAATGCCGGCACATCCAGATCCGACTCCGCGGCAAAAATGCTGCTTCCTGAAACCACAGAAATAGGTTGCGACCAGGAGCCGTCAACATCAACGGAGTTCAGCAAGACCCCATCTTCTGATTTAATCGCTCCCCCGGCGAGTATAGTCACCTGCATCTTTCCCTCCATATGGGGGGTGACCGCCGTCCCCAAAGTTATCTCCGCCGCCGGGCCAGCAGCCAGGGCTACACCTTCTACTGTCTCCCGCACATCACTTAAGGAGAGATCCGGGCCGCCCAGGATATGCACTAGCACCTCCCCGGCCCCCACAACGGATCGGCCATCGCTTAAGGGACTGGTCAGGGCGGATTGCACCGCCTCGGTTACTTTATCCGGCCCGCGCCCCTGTCCCATGCTCAACAAAATGGTCCCCGACTGCCCCAAAAGGGCCTTGATATGGGCCAGGTCGAGATTGATCAGCCCCGGCTGGGTAACGATTTCGGCGATGCCCTGCACCCCTTGCCGCAGGTGGTCATCGGCGATGCGAAAAGCCACATCCAGGGGAGTATCGGGATCGATGAGTTCCACCAGCCGGTCGTTGGGGATGGAGATCACGGTGTGAGCCACTTTAGCCAAGGAAGCCAGCCCCTCCTGGGCCACCGCCCTACGGCGATGCCCCTCGAAGGCGAAGGGCTTGCTGACTACGGCGATAACCGTGGCTTCCAGGGAGCGGGCAATTTCGGCGACGATGGGGGAAGCCCCGGTTCCCGTCCCCCCTCCCAGCCCGGCGGCCAAGAATAGGATTTCACTCCCGGCCAAGAGTTTCCCTAACTCCCCTCGGCTCTCCTCCGCCGCTTTGGCCCCCAGGGCAGGATCCCCTCCACTCCCCAATCCCCGAGTGGTCTGGGGGCCCAACAACAAACGATGAGAGGCCTCATTTTGGTTCAGGGCCTGGGAATCGGTGTTCGCCGCCAGGAAGGTCACTCCAGGGATGCCGACCTGGATCATCCTATCTACGGCGTTAGCCCCCGCCCCACCTAGGCCGATAACTCGTATCGGCCCCAAATTCTCGAATTGCGTCTCCATGGCTATATTCCTCCAAAGAAAGAGGTAGATACTTCTTGTAACTGTGCCAGCCATCCCTGCAAGTACTGCAAAATCATTTCCCAGATTTCCTGGCCCAAACCGGGGGGAGGTGGAGGGTAACCGACTTGTAACTCGATCGGCCCCCAGCGGTTGTTCTCCTCATCAGTCTCGTCCACCAAGCCCTGAGGCTTTTCCTTATCGGGGAGATCGACCAAGAGATAGAGGGTGTGGGGTCCATCAGCCAGAATTCCCCCGAAGCCGCTTTCTTCATCCTGGGTAGTCAGGCTCACCGAACTCCCTGGCTCCAGGCCGGGGATAAACCATTTGGCGGCAAGATCCGACTCCAGCTCACCAAGGACCTGCTCTGGATATTGGGCCGGGTCGAGGAGCAGACCAACCCAGAAACCAGCCGCCGGTGAACCCCCTTGATTGTGGAGAACGGCCGAGATCACCACTTTTTCTCCACTCTCTGGCTTTTGGGGTTCGACCATTACCCTCTCCAAAACCAGGTCGGGGAGGCCGGGAAGGGGAATGGGCAGGGTCCCCGGCAGGACATAGGGTGGGCTTATGCTTTCGTTTCCGGCCCGGTCCAGAACTCGAAAGCGGATCCACCCTCCGTGCTCGGCAAGAGGAACGCTAATGCCGGATGGGTTCCCCTCTGGGCCAAATAGTTGGGCCGCTTGCCAGGGATACCACCCCTGTCCATTGCTGGAGACGGTGTAAAAAACCTTTTCTGGGTCCAAACCGGATAGAGCATCCTCCACCCGCACTCGCACCTCTTCACCCTCCACCTGCAGGGTTCGGGCCCAATCCCCCGGTGGTGTTTGGTCGAGGATGGCACTGGCCGTGTATACTTCAGAGAAGTGGCCGGCTGCATCCTGGAATTGCACGGCTAGAACTTTCTCGCCTTCCTCAGGGGAGAAACTCCACTCTTTTTTCGCAGCGAATTCCTCCCACTCCGCCAATGGTTCGCCATCCGGCCCAATGAACTGCATCATATTTACCCCGCTGCCCTGGTCCTCAACTTTGAAAGTCAGGGTGACCTGCGGCGAAGAGATGAACCCTGTTCCCTCTCCGATGATCAGTTCCCCGCTGGGAGGATTGTTGTCTACCACCGCCGTGCGCAGCACCTTGGTGCGCCGGCCATTAACTGATACTGCCTCCGCTCGTAGAGAATGCTCCCCGTCCTGGACACTGGTGGTGTCCCATTCCCATTGGATTTCGTGCTCCCCCTCGGCCACTAGGACATCATCCAAGAATAATTGCAGGCTGGCCGTGGTCGGGCTGGGGCTCTTCACTTCCAAGGTGACCTCCCCCTGCAAAAATTCAGCGGGCAGGGTGAACTCCACCCGCGGATCGAACTGGAGGAGTTTCTCCCAGGCCGCCTCCCGCACCCGAGGCAGGATTTTGTACCCGTATTCCCCCGGGCAGGAAGACGACCAAAGATCACGGTGCCCGACGATGTTAGGTAAATCCTCATCAATAAAGAAAGAGCGGCCGTGGGGATCAAATCCATAGCGATCCGCCGCCCAGGCGATGAGGTTCACCAGAGACTCCTCCATCGCCTCCGGGACCTCTGTCTGGGAGAAATCGCCGAGGAGAGCAATCCCGATGCTCCCGTAGTTGTAATCCGAGGCGTGATGGCCCACTACTCCCTCGCCACCCCGTCGCCCCTCATAGATATTCCCTTGCCAGTCAATCAAGTAGTTGTAGCCAATATCCCCCCAGCCTCGGGTCACGGTGTGATAGTAGAACACCGCCCGCACCATGGCCGCCGGATCCGTGGTGAAGTTGGGGGTCACCGTGTGGTGGACCACTATCTTGTATGGTTCCTCATACTCCAGATTGCCGAATACCAGATTCTCTTTGGCCCCCCATCCCCCCCGGGAGATGATCTCCGGCTGGTCCACCCCGTTGCCTATATCCCGGGGGAGGATCATAGCCTGCGCCTCTTCGACGGTTGGTCCCGGCAGGGCATTGATATAGGCGATTTCCACTTGCTCCAATATCGGGGTGAGGGTGGGATCGGTGCTGGTTAGGGTAGCCCGATATTGCAAATAACTGGAATCTGCGACCAGGAGCAAAGCCCCTACCGCTTCCTCATCCTGGTGGGAAATGTCATCATCCTCTTGGAAGGGCATCCACTCCGACCAAGTGTTTCCGTCACTGCTGGTCCGGGCCTCGATAACCAGGGAGGTGCCGGCCGGGACCTCTCCCTGCCACTCTAGCCCCAGGGCGCTGAAGGGCATAGGGGGGCGATGCACGGGAGAGAGATAACTCCCCTGAGCCAGGAACCCCTCTGCCAATCCGGCCAGGCTGATTTCCCCGTTGCCTCGGGCTGTGATCTGGGTGCCTTCCAGGGTGCCGGCCCCAAACTCGGCCACCGTATCCTGGAGCCACTTCCCGGCAACTTCCCCTAGGCTCTGGCGAGAGAATGCCTCCTCCCCCACTGGGGTAAATTGCAACGAAGCCGAGAGGAAAAATATGATTGCTAAGAGCAAGAGTAGATTCCGCATTTTAGCCTCCACTTAGCCGCTCGCCGAGATCCGCGGCCTGGGACAAAATCTCCCCCTCCAGTTCCCGCCACTTCCTTTCTTCCCAGAACTCGGCCCGCCGGTCCAGTCCAACCATTACCCCCTTCTCCCCCAGCCCAGCATATTCCCGCAAAGAGTTCGGGATGGAGAGCCGACCTTTCTCATCCAGCCCCTCTAACCGAGCCTGGGCATAGAGCAGCCGAAAAAGGTTCCGCGCATCCCTGGCGGTAAAGGCCAAGTTATTAGCCATCTTCTCCACTAACTCCAGGAACTCCCCATAGGGATAGATCCAAATACAGCGTTCGATACCGCGGGTGATTACCGCCCCCCCAGCCAATTCCTTCCACCATGCTTGAGGGATTTTCACCCGACCTTGGCCGTCGATCTCTAAGCCGAAACTGCCGATAAGCATCACTGTCCCCTTCGATATCCTTTGGCTCCCGCCACCCCGGTGCGCATCCGCAGGAGATCGGAGTGGAGGAGTTCCCGTGACTCTTCTAGAGACTGATAAACCCGCCAGGCCTGCTCCTCCGCTTCCTGCAAGATCTGGCCAGCCTGGGTTTGGGCCTCCCGCAGGATTACTTTCGCCTGCTCCTCGGCCCTCTTTTTAAGATGGCTCTCCTCCAAAATCTCCTCTGCCTTTTTCTCCGCCTCCCCCACAATCCGCGCCGCCTCCAGCCGGGCCGTGGTCCGCATCCGCTCCTCCTCAGCGACGATCCTTTTCCCCGCCTCCACCTCCCGGGGGAGGGAAGTACGGAGTCGATCGATAGCGGTCAAAATTTTTCTTTGGTCGATCACGGCAATAGGAGTCCAGGGGATAGCCGGGCTGGAGATGATGCTTGACTCCACCTCCTCCAAAATCCCTTCCATTTCCGCCCCGCTCCCCGGACGATGGGCGGTCCTTGCCGGGGAAGCGGCAATCTCCGGTTTGGGTTCCGCAGTGGCGTCGCCGCTATACCCCTTTTTCCTGAAAATCCTGGGCCAGGACAAACTAATCTTCATCTCTCCTCCTTACTTATTTGGAAATCGCCAACTTCAATACTTTCCCTGCGGGGTCGGTAGTAACCCGCACCACCTGCTTCAATTGCTTATCCCCCCATAGCCGGATTTCGCGGTGGGTCGAGAAGACCAGCGACTGGGCGAGCATATGAGGTGTCTCGGCTCCCTTGCTGCCGTTCCCCTGACCGGTGCATCCACACTCTCCGTTGCACAAAACCTGGGGCCGGACCTGGAATCCGACTTGGCCTACAAAAGGCATCTTTTTCCGCAACTCTTTCTGCACCTTGCCCACCACCTCTTTCGAAACCGGAAACTTATCCATTTTCCGCGAGCTGTGGCCACAGACCACCGAAGGGCAAAATACCGATTTCCCGTCTTCACCCCTCAGCTTGCGGGAGGTGAAGGCCGGTGCGGGGAGACTGGGATCCCCCAAGAGGATAAAACTGAGGACGGTTTTCTGATCCTCCCCGTCTAGGAACCCTTGGCGTTTGCCCATCTCCTCCACCAGCCCCAATTTCGCCCGACGCAGGGCTTCCCCCACCGCATAACCCTTGGCCAACCCCCGCCACAGGTTCATCCCCAATAGATCTGCCCCGCTCAAAGGTGGGCGTAACGCGCCATAGGACATAGCGGTGGAACCGATCACCGCCCGCGCTCCGGCGGCGAGAAAACTCAGAGCCAGGGCCTCCTCCACTTTGTATCCCACAAATTTCGCGCCGTAGCAGGATTCGCTGTAAATCACGCTGGAAGGGGCCCCCGCCCAAAACATATTCTGGGGGGTGATGGCGATGGGAAACTCTTCTTCTTGTCCTTTCACCTCATGGCCGTACCAGTAGGGTGAATCCTCCAAGCCATGGAGGTTGAAATAGGCCAAACCGGGGAGTTCTCGGTGTCGTTCCAAAAACTCAAAATCGCTGGCCGGAGGAGAAACCTCCATCCTCTTAGGAGAGCCGATGTTGGAGAAGACCTGGGCCGAGGCTTCTTTCCAGATCTGGGCGGTGAGCCCCAGGCTCTTCCCATTGCGCAGCAGGAGTCGGTGCAGCCAGCCCAGTCGGCGTCGTTTTTGGCGATGGGCGGCAATGCTGGAATCAATCAAAGTCAAAAGAAGGGTGGGATCCGAGGAATTGCCATCCGGCATCCGCCCCACTGCCCTCTGGGGTAGAAAATAATTCTTACCCCCGGCATAGGGAGCATCAGTGAGGATTTCGTTATCCGGGTCTTCGGTGGGGTTGGGGAGCCGGAACAGGGGGATAATATCATCCCCACCCAGGACCAAGAGGAAGCTCAGCTTCTGACCCCGGCTGGCCAGTGCACGGCTGAGCGAGGCTAAGAAGTTATGGATGGCAATGGGATCCGGAGTGTCCACCGGCTCCAGACCGTAGCCAACGAGGATGGCCGGGTCGTCCACATAGACCACGAGAGAATCCATCCCCTCGGTAGCAGGGATCGCCTGGGCCAAGTCCTGGACTTTGCCATTTATCCGCCGCCACCCCTCCTCCCCATACTTTTCCCGCAACCGGTTCCTGGAAGAGAGGATGACCTCCACCGGCTTGCCGGGGGATTCCTCCTCCGGTCCCTCCTCGACCATCACCACTCCTGATGCATCCTCTAATATCACCGGCTCACCCTTCGCCGGGGAAATGGGGCCTGCTTCTTGATGTGGTTCTGGGATGGCAGATGCAGTGCTAAGGAATTCAACCCACGGTTCATCGGCATACTGCCCTTCATCCTCCTCATCCTCCCCAAGTTCCTCGTCTTCTTCCTCTTCTCTGTCATCGCTATCCGCAAAATCGCCATAGGAATCAGTCAGACGGGGAGCAAGATCAGGGCCCACATCCTGCGACTTTGCTTCCTCCATAGGGAAGAGATATGCTTTCTCCCCGTGGAGGGTGCGCAATAGTGCCCGTGCTCCTTCCTCCTCAGGATAGAGGGCGATTGCCCGCTCTATGGCTTGGCGGGAGGCGATTTTATCCCCCAGGTAGAAGAGGGCTTCCCCTGTTCCCAGGAGGGCCGCCGAGTTAACAGGGTCAACTCGCAGTGCCACCTCAAATTGCTCTCGGGCCCCCATCCAATCACCCACTTCCAAGAGCCGGGCCCCCAAAAAGATTCTGGCCTCCAAATCCCGGGGAGATTCCTTGAGGATCTCCCGGGCTTGGGCCACTGCCTTACCCTGCTCCCCGCGGGCCAATGCCGCCCGGGCTTTATCCAAAACTACCTTTACTTCCATCAATTCCTCTCCGTTCGGCCCCAAGCATAATACCGGGTTTTTTGTGGCAAATTTCCGGTAACCCAGGCCAGGGCTTTGCTCGCCGCCAATTGCTTATAGGCCGGGGCATGGCTTGGCTGGAGCCGCACTGCTTCTTTGAACATCTCCACCGCCCGCCCGTACTCTTTCAGTTCCTTGTACATCAGACCCGCCCGGAAGAATCCTTCTGCCTCGGCCTCCCCTCTGGTAGCAGCCAGATACTCCTCCAGGGCATTCTCGTACTCTCCCTGTTCCCGGTAGAGATCTCCCAGGGCCAGATGCGGTTCTGGGCTGGTGGGAGCCAAACTCACTGCCTGGCGCAAGTGGGCCAGGGCCTTGTCGGCATACCCCAACTCCTGGCAGAGGTTACCGATCTTGAGGTGGTATTCCGGATTATGGGGAGCGGCAGCAATAGCCTTCTGGTAAGCGGCCAGGGCTTCCTCCGTTCTCCCCTGGGCCCGGGCAATGATCGCCATCTCTTCAAAGGCCGGGGCATAGGAGGGATCCATCTCCACCGCCCGCTCCAGTTCTTCCCGCGCCGCGTGGTACTCTCCCATCTTGCCCAACACCCTCCCCGCCAACTGGCGGTAGAGAAGATTTTGCGGCTGGGCATCTTTGGCCCGCTGATAGTGAGCCAGGGCCTCTGGAAATTCCCCCCGACCCTCATGGAGCCGACCTAGATGCTGATAAGCCTCCGCCCCGCCACCCATGCTCAGGGCTTTTTGGTAACACTCCCTCGCTTCCCGATGGTGACCCTGCTCTTCTTCCACCGCTCCCAGCTGCATCCAATACTTTGCCTCCTGGGGAGTGAGCTCTACTGCCCGACGGCAGACCTCCCCCGCCTCGGCAAGGCGACCCAGCCGCTGATAGACTCGACTCAGATCCAAGTAACTGCGAGAATCAGTGGGCTCCAGCCGTAAGGCCTCTTCCAGGTGGGCGGCGGCCGGTTCGAAGCGGCGCATCTCTTGATAAGCAGCCGCGGCATGACGATGGTGAGCGGCAGCACGGGGCTCCAATTCGACAGCCTTGATGTACTCTTCCAGGGCCGATTGATAGCGGCTCTCCAGTTCATAGAGTCCGCCCAAAGCATCATGCCATTCCGCCACTCCAGGAGCGACCTGCACCGCTTTTTGCAATGAGCGGATGGCCTCACCATATTTTTGCAGTCGCCGCTCCGCCATCCCCAGCCGGTAAAAGTAGCATCCTTCACCCCCTCGGGGAGAAAGATCCACCGCTGATTCTAGGGAAGTAAGGGCCTCTTCCAACTTTCCTATATTTTCTTGAAGCAATGCTAGCTGGTAGAAGTTTTCTCCATCCTGAGGATCCTGGGTGATAGCGGCGCGGATTTCCCGTTCCGCATCTGCGAATCGTCCCAACTCGCGGTAGGCTATCCCCAGACGCCGACGGTGAGCGGCGGCATTGGGTTCCATCTCAATTGCCCGCTGGCATTCGCTCTGGGCTCTCTTCTCGTCACCCACCAGGGCCATAGCCACCCCCAGTTCGCTATAGGCTGTAGCATTTCGTAGCTCTAGAGCCACGGCTTCCTGGAAATAAGCCACCGCTTGGCGAAACTTTTCTATGGATTCATCCTTCTCTCCCAAGTGGCGAGCCACTCTCCCCAGGGCCAGCCAACACTCCGCATTGGCCGGTTGGAGACGGGAGGCTTCCTGCAAATAGGCGTAAGCCTCCTCCAGTTTGCCCACTGCGGCATAGGCTTGGCCGATCTGCATAAATGCCCAACCATCCTCCGCGCCAAGATGAGCCTCCACTGAGGATAGGATTTCTTGAGCTTCCTGAGGATCTCCGGCTTTGAGCAAGGCTATTCCCAAAGCCAAGTGATATCTAGGGACACCCGAATTGAGGGAGACCAAGCCGCGGAAAGTGGAGACGGCTTGTTGATACTGGCCCGCTTTTTCCTGGGTGAGTCCCAATTCATAGAGGATCTCCTCGTTTTCCGGTTCTAGAGATCCTCCCCGCTGCAAAGCGGCGATGGCTGGCGCAAACTGCTTCTCCCGACCGAGCAGCTTTCCTAAGGAGAAATAGAACTCCGCCCGCTCCGGGCTTTTTTGGATGGCTTTTTCATACTGGGCTTTTGCTTCCTCGGGCAGGCCGCGGCTTTCATAAATAATTCCCAGCTGGTGATGGGCCTGCCCCTCCCCGGGATGGGAAGCAATGAACCTCTCTAACTGGACCATGGCCGGCCCGTCCTGACCAAGCATGTGCAGAGCACCGACCAGAGCAAAGAGATAGGATGGCAGGTGGGGAGCGAGGTTAGTTGCCCGCTCGTAGGCATCCCGGGCCTTGACCAGCTCCCCCTGGCTCTCGTAGATCTTCCCCAAAGCATGGTGGGCCGCGGCATTTTTAGGTTCGGAACGCAGTGCGGAGTAGATGCTTTCCATAGCCTCTTCTCCTTGGCCTAGTTCTTGAAAGAGGGACCCCATTTCAATTTGCATCGCCACATCTTGGGGAAGCAATGTCTTGGCCTGGCTCGTTTCATGCCGGGCTTCTTCTATGCGGCCCTGGGCTATGAATATCCGGGCCAGGTCGAGATGCACCCGCGGGTCCTTCCCCGCCAAGGACTGGGCCTGGTGCAAAGAGGCCAGGGCCTGGTCTTGATCCCCCTTGCGCCGCAAAATTGATCCTAGCCGACCCCGGGATGCAGCATCTTCTTCATCTAAGGAGGCCGCTTTTTGGTAGGCCAACCTCGCCTCCTCCTCCCAGCCCTGGGATTCGAAACTTCGGCCCAGTGCCGAGCGGAGCCCAGCATCCTGGGGGGCGAGCCCTACCCCCTCCTCCAGCACCTCGTTTGCCTCCTGGGCCCTCCCCATCTCCAGTAAGAGATTCCCCAACCAATGGTGGTAACGGGGTTCCTCCCCATCCAACTCCGCCGCCCGGCGATACTCAGCCAAGGCTTCTTCTCTCCTTCCCCCCTCTTGGTAGAGATTGCCGAGGAGATAATGGAGTTCTCCGCTTGCCGGGGCGAGTTCCACTGCCTGTTCCATCTCCGCGGTGGCTCCCACCAAGTCTCCGCTGCTTTGCAGTGCGAGAGCAAAACTTTTTTGGTATTCGGCGGAGCCAGGCGCCAGTTCCAGTGCCTGGCGATAGCACTCCACTGCCTCTTCTTTGTTTCCTAGGGCCTCGGCCACCAGCCCCAACTGGTGGTGGACCTCCCCCGCCCGCGGGTTCAAGAGCCGGGCTTCTTGCAGAACTTTCTTGGCCGCGGGAAACTCTCCCCTCCGGTAGAGGAACCGACCCAATTGCAGGTGCTGGGAATAATCGCCGGGCTGCAGGCGGAGGGCCTCTTCGTATTCCCTTCGGGCATCTTCCATTTGCTCCATTGCTTCATAAATCTTTCCCATCTCGCCATGGATAAGAACTTCCTCCCGACCTTGGGCTAGAGCCTTGCGCAGCGATTCCAGGGCGTCTTGGCTCTTGCCCTGGTCATGTTGCAACCTAGCCAATCGCATCCACATCTCGACATCTGGCGGATTAGCGGCCAGGGCCCGCTCATACCCCTGCATTGCTTCCAGAGCCCGACCTTCTCCCTCCGCGATCTCCCCCAGATGGCGGAGGACCTGGGGATCTTGCGGGGCTATTTCCAAAGCACGCTGGGTCTCCGCTTCCGCCTCATGGTGATACCCCAGCCGTAAGGCGAGCCGAGACAATTGCAGGTGGTAAATTGCCTCCTGGGGAGTAAGCCGTATTGCCCGCCGACACTCGGCGATAGCCTCTTCATATCGTCCTTCTTTCTCCAGGATCTCGGCGAGGACCGAGCGAGCCTCTGCTTGTTCTTGGCCAGCGGAGAGGAGAATTGCCTCTCGGATTTGCGACTCCGCCTCTTCCCGCCGACCCATTCTGCGCAGGAGTCGAGCCAGAGCAATACGGAACTTGGCCTCTCGGGGGGCCAGGGATATTGCCCGCTGGTAGGAATTAAGAGCCTGCGGTTCGTCTCCCATCTTCTCCAGCGACACTCCCAAGAGATTGTGGAAAGTGCTTTCCTCTGGCTGGAGCCGGACCGCTTCTTCTAAAACATCTTTTGCCGAATTGTTTTCCCCGCGCTGAATCAAAGCCTGGCCCAGCCCCCGCCAGTAGCTCGCCTCCTGTGGCGCCAGGCCCACCGCCTTCTGATAGGCCTCGGCAGCCTCCGGGAACCGGCCCTGGGCTTCAAAAATCTTGCCTTGCTGGAAGTGGGCGCTGGCTCGATCGGGATACTGGGCGATTACTTCCCCAATTTTTCCCTGGGCCTGGGCATAATCTCCCTGGCGCAGTTCAAGCACCGCCTCCAATTCCTGATGCTCCACATTTTGCGGATCCAAATCTTGGGCGCGGCGGCAGTGCTCCATTGCTTCGCCGGGTTGACCATCCAGGCTGAGGGCCTCCGCCAGCAAGACGTGACCCAAGCCGTTCTTCGGTTCGAGATCGATCGCTTGCCTGAGGACCGGGATTGCCTCCCCGGGTTTGCCGATAGTCACCAGTAGAGAGCCCAGCGAATGGTGGTAAGTGGCATTTTGGGGGGCCAACCGTACCGCCTGGCGATACTCGGCCAGGGCCTCTTCATTATTTCCCATCTTCTCCAAGACCATCCCCAGTTGCTGATGCCCCTCTCCGGAGTCAGGCTGCATAGAAACTGCTTGATGCATGGTATGCAGGGCCTCTTCCTTTTTGCCTAACCGGAACAAGACCCGGCCTACCGCCAAGAGGTATTTCCCGTCTTTGCTTTCGGCTCGAGCTGCCCCTTGGTAGGCGGTGAGGGCCTCGGGGAGCCAACCCTGCATTTCATAGGCATAACCAAGCTCGTACAAGACCGAAGGTTTTTCGCCACCCAAGAAGCGGGCTTCTTCCAGCTTCTCCTGGGCTTCGGGATGGCGGCCCAGGCGATTGAGGACCCGCCCTGCACTTTCCTGATAGCGAGCCTCCTCGGGTTGGAGGGCAATTGCCTGCAGGAAGGAAGTCAAGGAATCCTCATATCGGCCTTGGGCCTCATAGGCCAGACCCAATTCATGGACCGTATCCACATAAGTTGACCCCGCGGCCTTGATCGCCTCTTCCAATTCCTGTACCGCACGGCCGTGCTCCGCCATTTGCCGGAAGAGGACCCCCTTGTTCCGCCGCCGACTTATCTCCCCTGCCGCGGAGGGCAGATTCGGGTTGTCGAAAACCTCTTTATCACCTTCCTCGCCATCAATGGCTTGCTCCAGACATAGGGAGGCCTCGGCAAATCGGCCTAGATCTTTCAAGGCCAGGCCAAAGGGGTAGAGCAAGGATCGGTCCAGATTACCTACTTGCAAGAGCCCTTTCACCAAGCCCAGTCCTTCCTCATTTCCTTCGTTTAAGGCCAGGGCCTGGGCCGCGGCCCGGCGTTGCCCATCGGCTCCCATAACCA
Source organism: Chloroflexota bacterium (assembly GCA_016190785.1). GTDB lineage: Bacteria > Chloroflexota > Anaerolineae > UBA7937 > JACPPX01 > JACPPX01. Next base: position 5,016 of record JACPPX010000077.1, on the reverse strand, counting down.
GAAGGGCTGAGAGGTACTGGGCTTTGTCCGGGACAAAGTTGTAAGCCTGAATCAGAACCCCTTCGGCCAGGGAATTTAGTTCCGGGGTGGAGACGAGGGGGGAATGCTTGACTAATTCCATTTGGCCAAAGAGCCGGGCAGCCAGATACTCCTGGACCAGAGGATGCAAAAACTCGAGACCGCGGCGATCACTGGTACGCACAAGGAGCCCGCTGGCCAGGGCAGACTCTAGATCCCAGCGGCCCTTCCCCTTTGCTTCCTTTATTACCTCCGACCAGCGGGAACGCTCCACCTCATCCACTCCCTCTTCCACCAGATAGAGGGCCAAGCGACCTAGTCCCTCGATTAACTCCTCCACACTCTGGGCATAATCTTGGCTGGCCAGCAAAGAGCGGATTCCGGTCTCCACGATACTGCTCGCCTTCCACCATTGCCCGGGGGAAGCAGGATCAGAAAGCAAATTTTTCAGCGCCCGCAAAAAGAGTGGGGAACGCAGTACATCCCAAACCGCCGGCCGACGCTTGAGCCTCCGTTCCACTTCCGTGACCAGGATCTCGGGCAGTTCCCGGGTCAGATATTCGCGGATTTCCTCGTCGCTCAGTTTCTCTAGTCGATAAACTTCCATCTCTCCCAGGAAACGCGCATAAGTTGGATAATCACTTTCCCGGCAAGCAATCACCAAGCGATGGGGAGCGGAGGCCAAGAATTCTTCTATTTCCTCTAGAGCGAGGTGACTGTGCACTGACTGCAAGTTATCGAGAAGAAGCAGATGAGGACCGGAGGACAAAATTTCTTCGACCTCTTCTGCCGTGGTTTCGAGTCCGAACCTGGCCAATGCCTCCCCCACCAACCCCCGCATCCCTTCTCCTTCTTGCCAGGCAGCGAGATCGAGATAGAAGGGGACCGCGTGTCCATTCCCTGGAGCAGTGGCCTGGTCATAGGCCACGGTGAGAAGCAAGGCGGTTTTGCCGGCGCCGGGAGGGCCCAATACCACCATCCGCTCTCCTTGGCGACAGATTTCCCGCGCCGAGCCGCGGTCGTAACTGGCGGCGACATCCCGCGCCACCAGCCGCAGTTCCAGATAATCTTGGCGGCGGGCGGCGAGACTTTCGTCCTTGCCCAGGGCATTCCGGTAGCGGGCTAAGATCAAGGGATTACCGTTCGCTTTTTCGCCCACGGCATTCCTCCCGTGAAATACTCAGGATCAAAGTCCGGTTATAGCGTGCCGGTCATCCAGAAAGCGACGAGGATGATCAACACCCCAGCGATGCACAGGAAAGCGCCGATCCCCGCTGCGGTGCGCACCAGCTCGTTGATCGCCGCCACCAGCTGCGCCGCAGAGTCGATGATGGGGGCCACCGCATCCTGTTGGGTGATGGCTCGGCCGTTGATCTTGATCGCCTGGCTGGCCAGTTGCTTCATGGCCGTCTGGTACTCCTTAGCCAGGATGATCCACAACCCGGCCAGGGTGGCGACCACCCCGATGAGATAGAGGGTGATGGTGATGATGAGGTTGAGGTTGGCAAAGACCCACTGGATATCCATCTTTCCTCCTTCTTCTACTGGGCCCCACGAGCTGCCCAAGCCTACAGCGTCGGCGCTCTATGAGCCGTCGAAGCCTACGGCGTAGATGCTCCTACGGCCCGATTTACCAGTCCAACCATTTCCGCCATCACAAAAGGCTTGGTGATGTATCCTTCCAGCCCCAAGCGATTGGCTTCACTTTCTGCCCCGTCGGAGCCATAAGCGGTCATGAGGATGGCTTTGGTGGAGCCACTCAGCACCCGGGCGGCTTTTATTAACTGCAAGCCCCCCAGGCCGGGCATCTTGAGATCAGCGATGATCAGATCGAAAGGCCCCTCCGCCACCTTTTGCAGGGCCTCATCCCCGGAATGGCTCACCTCCACTTCATACCGCTCCTCCTCCAGGGCTTTCTTCAGGAAGAAAGAGAGGGTCTTTTCATCCTCTGCCACCAGGATACGAACCTTCTCTTTCTCCATCGGTCCACTGGCCTCCACTGGTCTCTACTTATCTATTGTTGCAAGAATCGTGCCAGCCCTGGCCCGGGCACAAAAATAAGCCCGGCTCTTTGATTTGTGCTCAAAGAGCCTGGCCCAGCCACCAAAAACAAGCACTTCCAGGATGATTCAGGAGTATATACACTGTGGAAAATTCCCCAATTTGGGGAAAATTCCCCAACATCTATACATTTCCCTTTTCCCCCCTGTCCCGACTTGTCCCGACGCACTTCGTCGGGATCGGGATAAAAGGGAGAGGGATAGGGTGAGGGGGTAAAACTAAGGGCAGGAGTCGCCTCCTGCCCTAGCGCTTCCCCGATAGCCCTTCCGGCCTAATCGTCCCGCTCCACCTGCACGCGGCGGGAGATGATCCCGTCCCCGATCTGCTTCAGCATCACCTTGTGCAGAGCGGCGTCGGCGGCCTTGAAGGATTCCAGCCGGTTGCGGAGGGCCTCCGCCTCGCCGGCCAGGGGGGCGATCATGTCCTGCTTAGGATGCCAGTGTACTTTATCTGGCCGCAGCCGCAGTTTCTCTATTTCTTTTTCAAAGTATCCGCTTTGCCCAAGGTATTCGATGACGGAGTTGATCAGCCAGACATTGGGATCCGGCACATCCCGCCCATACCAGGAATAGATGATGTTTTGCACATGGAAGTCTTTGGGGTCGCCAACCGTCATCTCCATAATATCCCGCTCCAGGCTGGGAGTCAGACCAGCCGCATCCTTCTGCTTAGTGACCACCACATACTCATTGGTGAAGATGCCCAGCGCCTTCCCTTTCTCCACCGCTAAGGAGATATAGCCCTCCTCCGCCAGAGAAACAAAGGCGGCCTCAAAGAGCCTGAGGCCTAGGTTTTTCTTAGAGACGGTTTGGTTGTTGTGCACCAGAGTGGCCTTATCCAAAAGCCCACCCGCCGGCACAAACTTTTCACCGAATAGATAGACTAACCCGCTGGCGGTTATGTTATCCATAGCACCTCCTTTGCAAATCCTTCGTACCCAGCCCTGAGCGAAGCGAGTCCCGACTTGAGTCGGGGACGAGGCTACCCTTGCAGTTTCTCCACCCGCACCACCATGCGCATCATGAAATGCACCCGCACCCTATCGCCGGGCTGGGGGTCCGGGTAGGCGCTCTCCGGCCCCAACCGCGCCTCAAGCACCTGCTCCGGCTGGGCTTGGGGGGAGATGGCCATATCAAAGTAGCGCTGGCCGTGGATCTCCACCTGCCGCACCGCGCGCAGCACCCCCTCCTGGCTCCCGGCAAGCATTATTCTTCCTTTTTGCTCTTATGGCCGATTGCGATCTTCATGAGACGGTCTGGTTGTTGTGCACCAGGGTGGCCTTATCCAAAAGCCCACCCGCTGGCACAAACTTCTCGCCGAAGAGATAGACTAACCCGCTGGCAGTGATTTTTGACATATCGCCTCCTCCAATTTCCAAAGATGTAAAGCTCTATGACAAGCAACATGCGAGAGGATTTCACTTTCCCCTGCGAGCTTATGGCTTAATAACTCCTTTAGCGCCATCGAGATTGGCACCAGTTAGATTCGCTGTTACAAGACTGGCGCCAGCAAGATCGGCTGATAATAGATATGCGTTTTCCAGGAAGGCCTGTGTGAGGTTAGCTTTAAAAAGATTAGCACTCTCCAAATTAGCCTCGATGAGGATAGCCTTTGCTAGGTTGGCGCGTTGAAGATTCACGCCTTGCAGGTCGATACCGCTAAGGTCAATCTGCTCGCCCCTAGCCCTGGCCTCGTTAATTATCACCTGGATTCTCTGCTTGATACTTGCTGAACCTTTGGCCTCGGAGCGCTTTTTTGATTCGGTCTCCAGCACCAATTTCTCGCTCTTCTCACGTGCTTCTCTTATTTCCTTTTCAAGACGAGAAAGCTCCTGCTGCAGCTGCATAATCTCACCTCTTTTGGACTTTAAGACAGCATCCCAGTTAGAAGTCTTCTGCTCTGGATGAGGGAAAATCTGATGAGAGTCTCGCAAAGCCTCTCGGTTCTTGGGGCCTTGATCCGCTTGACCAGTACCTTCATCCGCATGGCTCGGAGTAACGATTGGCTTTGCGGTATTCGGTGAAGGATTAGAAGGTTTAGACAAATATGCCAACAACCAAAGCGGGATGAATCCAAAAACTAAGGTTCCAATCGGGGTAGCTACAACGTACTCGAGAGCAGGCCTACTCGTCAGAAAAACTACGAGGCCTGAAACCAGTCCTATTCCTATAGAAACAAGAAAAGCCGTCTTGACAGGACTCCAGCCCCTTCTGGCAAGGATCAGAGTCGGTATCGCTCCAAACAAGAATACGAATACCATCAAACCTATTACGTATTGGTATTCCATTTTTCCTCCTCCTTATGCAGCAAGTCTTCTGTGTAACTTGACCTCGAACTATCTGATTCGTTACGTCTATAAGTTCTCTCTTATTGTCTCGATCGCCTTTCTTGCCTGCGCTTCTTCATTCACCTCAAGCAAAACATTGCCAGATTCGAAAGCGAGAAATTGAATCACTTTTAGGACATACCCAGCAGCTGTCTTAATACTCGGGATGTGAATCCCCTTGCTGCTTGGCTGAAAATGTGCAAAGTTGTTTCGGCATTCTTGGATGAGCCACTCTATCCCCTCTTTCTCCGTAAGGCTTAGTTTGAGCACTTTGCTGCCAGTAAATTGGTTCATATAGTTGGTGTCTTGACATCTCCGAATAGCTTCACGAATGTCAATGAGGTACTCCTTACCTTTCCTTTGCTCTATTACTGTGCACTTTGGCGCCGTCCTCTTCAGTGCAAGAATAGCAAATCCATATAGTGCTCCGTGCAGCGCAATAGCCACCCATTTCCATTTGAGGTCGTTGTCCCACCCAAGAAAACGGGCTGCCACCTCCAGGTAATCTATTGCATTTCCCTTCTCATCAACAATCAGCCATTCTTCCTCAATCGATTTGGGCACTCTCCCAGCTTTCACGCTTAGCTCCCCGCATTCAACCTATACTTCTG
>JACPPX010000074.1 GCA_016190785.1 Chloroflexota bacterium | reverse complement strand
GATCCCGCCAAACGCGCCCAATACGACCGTTGGGGCACGGTGGGCGGCGCAGGGATGTGGGAGCCGGATTTCGGCTTCGGGGGCTTTGGAGAAATATTCGAGGATTTCTTCGGATTTCGCACCCGGCCGCGCGGACCCCGAGTCCGGGCGGAACGCGGCGCTGACCTCCGCTACGACTTGACCCTCACCTTTGAAGAGGCGGCCTTCGGGGTAGAAAAAGAAATCGAATACCCCACCCTAGTCACCTGCCCCCGCTGTAAAGGCTCGGGGGCCGAGCCCGGGACCGAACCCGTCCGTTGCCCGCAGTGCAACGGCACCGGGGAAGAGCGCCACTCTCGCCAGACTCTCCTCGGCTCCTTTGTCACCGTGACCACCTGCCGCCGCTGCCAGGGCGATGGAGAAATTGTCAGCACCCCCTGTCGCCAGTGCCGTGGAGAAAGGCGAGTGGAGGAGACCCGCAAGATAGCGGTGCAGGTTCCTCCCGGCTTGGATACCGGCTCCACCGTCCGCCTCTCCGCAGAAGGGACAGTCGGACTACGCGGCGGGCCGCCGGGCAACCTCTATGTCCTGATTTCGGTCCAGCCCCACCCCTTCTTCCAACGCCAGGACTCGGACATCATGCTCGAACTCCCCCTAAATTTTGCCCAGGCGGCATTGGGGGACGAGATCGAAGTCCCCACCCTGGACGGCCCGGCCAAGATCAAAATCCCGGCCGGGACCCAGACCGGGGATACGGTCCGCCTCCGCCACAAAGGCATCCCCCACCGCACCGGGAACGGCCGCGGCGACCAACTGGTCACCGTCTTCGTCGTCACCCCCACCAAACTCACCGCCCAACAGAAACGGCTCTTGCAGGAACTCTCCACCACTCTGGGCCCGGAGCCGATACCCCAGGGGGGGAAGGGATTATTCAGCAAATTGCGCGACTTACTCCGCGAGTGAAGATGGACTGGCTGGAGATCAGCCTAGAAGTAGAGCCGGAGGCGGGGGAGGCCATATCCCAGCTCTTTAACCGCTTCGGCCAAGGCGGAGCGGTGATCGAGGAGCGGCCGGATCGAGCAACCATCACCGTCAAAGCCTTTATCCCCCCGGACAATGGGCAGCGCTTAACCCAGTTACAAGAAGCACTTTGGCATCTGGGCCAGATCCAGCCTTTACCCCCAGCCCGGATCCGAGAGCTGCGCGCCGAGGATTGGTCCCAGGCCTGGAAGGTGCACTACCGCCCGCAGAAAATCGGCCGCCTAGCCATCGTCCCCTCCTGGCAGCAACCTCCTGACGGTAAACTTGTCATCCGCCTCGATCCGGGGATGGCCTTTGGCACCGGCCTCCACCCCACCACCCGCCTCTCTCTCCTCGCTTTGCAGCAACACCTCCGCCCCGGCGATGAGGTGTTGGATATGGGCACCGGCTCCGGCATCCTGGCCATAGCCGCGGCCAAATTGGGGGCCAAGCGGGTGCTGGCCCTGGACCTGGATCCGGTGGCGGTCAAAGTGGCGAGAGAAAATTTGCTGGACAACAATGTTCAAGATGTCGTTAATGTCGCAGAAGGCTCCTTGCCTACTCTTGCCGACAACGATCAATTCCACCTGATATTGGTCAACATCCTCGCCGATACCATCCGCCAAATGCTGGGAGATGGGCTGGCCAATCACCTCAGAAGTGAGGGGTGGATTATCGCCTCGGGCATAATCCGCGGACAAGAGCAGGAGTTGACCTCTATCCTAAAAGTGAAAGGTTTCCACCGCATCCGAGAGCGGAAACGCGGCGATTGGCTGGCGCTCATCGCCCAAAAGGGATAGATGCACCGCTTTTTTGTCCCCCCCGAGTGGCTGGAGAACCCCCTGGTGGTCATCACCGGACCCCAGGCCCACCAGATCTCTCAGATCCTCCGCCTGCAAAAAGGGGAGGATATCATCCTCCTCGATGGCTCGGGTTGGGAGCATCGGCTCGAGATACAAAAAGTATCGAGGCAGCGGGTAGAGGGGAAAATAGTGCAGCGCACCATCTCCAAAAGCGAACCCCGCACTAAAATTACCCTCTACCAAGCCTTGCTCAAGGGAAAAGGCCTCGATACCGTCCTCCAGAAAGGGACCGAAGTGGGGATGGTGGCCTTCGTCCCCGTGGTCTCCTCCAGGTGCGTGGTTTCTAGCCTAGAGGATATCGGTGAGGCCAAATATCAAAGATGGCGGCGGATTATTCAAGAAGCGGCGGAGCAGTCCCACCGCGGTCTCCTCCCCGCCCTTCGTCCGGCAATAATGCTCGGCCAGGCTTGGGAGCAGGCCAGCCGCGGCGGATTAACCCTCGTCCCCTGGGAAGAAGCAGAGAAACCTAGCCTGCACAAGGTCCTCGATTCCCGCAAGAACCCCTTCTCCATCAGCCTTTTCATCGGCCCGGAAGGGGGGTTCACTCCCCAAGAGATCGCCCAGGGCGAGAAATATGGGGCCTTGCCCCTTACCCTCGGCCCGCGCATCCTCCGCGCCGAAACCGCCGGCCTAGTCGCCGCCTCCGCCATCCTCTACCACCTCGGCGACATCCCCTGAGCCCATACTGCATAGTCCATACTGTATACTTGTGCTCTGGGCCATATAATGTAGCGTCGGGCTTTAGCCCGACGAAAAAACGTCACCCTAAGAAGCAGCCCAACCTTTTTAACCCCTCTCTGTCATCCCCTGAACCCCTACTGTATACTCAATACTGAATACTATATACGCAGTAAATTCCTTGCCGCTTCCCACACTTCCTCAACCGTCACCTTCTCTATTAGTCCCTGGTATCTCTCCTCCCCGGCCACGCGATAGAGCGGGGGCAATCCTTCTTCCGGCCCATGCCACAGAGCGATGCTCTTCTCCCCAAGAGGCCCATAGATGCGCGGATCCGATGGCCCAAAGATCGCCACGGTTGGAGTTCCCACTGCCGTTGCCAGGTGCATGGCCCCTGTGTCGTTGCCAATAAATAGAGCACACTTTTTGAGCAGAGCCCCGGTTTCCCCCCAATTTAATTGCCCGGTCAAATCCAGTGCTTTCTTTTTCATATTTCTCGCCACCGCCTGCGCAATCTCTTCATCTCCTGGCCCACCGATTAGCACGACTTGGGTCGCCGCTTCCCTTTGCAACAGATCCCCCACCGCGGCAAATCGCTCCGCTGGCCAGCGCTTGCTTGCCAATTCCATCCCCGGATTTTTCCCTCCCGCGGGATGAATGGCCACCAGTTTTCTCGACATATTCCCTAGGCTGGAAAAATACTCGGCAACATTTTGCTCGTTATCTGGCGAAGGATAAAACTCCAAGCGTGGCTCGGAGACCAAAATCCCCATCGCCCGCCCCACATCAAGATAAGTCTCCGCCTC
>JACPPX010000073.1 GCA_016190785.1 Chloroflexota bacterium | reverse complement strand
ACGAGGACCACATCGGGGCTCTCCCCTATCTCCTCCGAGAAGTAAATCCCCCCCTTTACGCCACCCGGCTGACCCGAGGACTCATCGAAGTGAAACTCAAGGAGCAGAGGATCAAAGGGACCCACATCACCACTATCCGCCCCCACGAGACCATCAACCTCCCTCCCTTCCGCATCCAACCTTATCGCGTTTGCCACAGCATCCCCGATGGGGTGGGCTTGGCGGTGCACACCCCGCTAGGGACCGTGGTTCACTCCGGCGACTACAAGTTCGACCAAACTCCAGTGGATGGCAAAACCACCGATTTCGCCAAACTGGCCGAATTGGGAGGTAAGGGGGTGCTCCTCCTTATGGCCGATAGCACCAACGCCGAGCGGCCCGGTTTCACCCCCTCAGAGCAGGAAGTAGGGGAAACTTTTGAGCGGGTCTTTGCCCAGACCAAGGGAAGGATAATTGTCACCACCTTTGCCTCTAACATCTCCCGCGTGCAGCAAGTGATCGATGCCGCCACTGCCCATCGCCGCCAAGTAGCAGTAGTGGGGCGGAGCATGCAGAACAATGTCAAAATGGCCAAAGAATTGGGCTACTTAAAAGTTCATGACCGGACTCTCCTCAAACCCGAGGCCATCCCCCACACCCCACCAGAACGGCTGGCCATCGTCTGCACCGGAAGCCAGGGGGAGCCGGCCTCAGTCCTGGTGCGCATGGCCAACCGCGATCACCCCCAACTCACCCTGGTCCCCGGGGACACAGTGATCATGTCTGCCACCCCCATCCCCGGCAACGAAGAAGTGGTGCACCGCACTCTCAATAATTTATTCCGCTTGGGAGTGCAGGTCTATTATCACGAACTGAACCGCGTCCATGTCTCCGGCCATGCCAGCCGCGAGGAACTCAAACTCCTCCTGGGCATGCTCAAACCTCGTTATTTCATGCCCCTCCACGGCGAACCCCGTCACCTTACCCTGCACGGGGAACTGGCCCAAGAGGCAGGGATGGACCCCGCCCAGATTTTTGTCCTGGAAGATGGCCAGGTGCTGGAGATCGACCAAAAAGGGGCGCGGATTGGAGAACGGGTCTCCGCCGGCCAGGTCATGGTCGATGGTTTAGGAGTTGGGGATGTGGGGCAAGAGGTCCTGCGCGACCGCCATCTTCTATCCCACGACGGATTTGTCATTGCCGTAGTGACCATCGACGGCAAAAATGGTAAACTCCTCTCCGGGCCGGATCTCGTCACCCGCGGTTTTGTCTACCTCCCCAAATCCGAGGAACTTTTGGCCGAAGCCAAAGAAAGAGTGCGCGAGGCATTAGACAAGGGAGGGGGCCGCGCCGCGGCCAATAAGAAGATCCACGAGGTCTTGAGCAAATATCTCTATGAAAAGACCAAGCGCCGCCCGATGATCCTGCCGGTGATCACTGAAGTGTGAAAAAATATCCATCTCCGACTCAAGGGGATGTGCTGTATAAATCGAGTTGACAACCCTCTTGCGGCCTTAGCAGATTCTGCTATAATGAGCGCCGCTTGACTTTCATATCGCCTATTCCGGGAAAGGGGGTGGGAGCGGAGGAACCTTAAAAATCCAAACGGTGGCAAGGAGGAAAAAATTCACGGAGGAGAAAAACATGCGTAACTGGAACTTTGCTCTCGTCTTCCTTTCCCTGCTTTTGGTCGCCCTGGTGGCCTGTGCCGCCCCGCCGGCCGGAGCGGGCCTGAAATTCGGGGAGGTCACCGACGTCGGGGGGATTGACGACCGCTCCTTCAACGCCAGCGCCTGGGCCGGGATGCAGAAGGCCGGTACCGACTTCGGGGCTACGGTCAATTTCGTCCAATCCAACTCTCCTGCGGATTATGCCCCCAACATCCAGTCCTTCCTCGACCAGGATTACGATCTGATCGTCACCGTCGGCTTCCTTTTGGGTGCCGACACCCAGACTGCAGCCGAAGCCAACCCCGAGACCAAATTCGCCATCGTCGACTTCTGCTACGATCCCGCAGTTTCCAACATCCAGTGCATCCTCTTCAACACCGACGAGGCCGCCTTCCTGGCTGGTTACCTGTCGGCAGGGATGACCCAGACCGGAAAGGTAGGTGTCTTCGGGGGCATCCCCATCCCGCCGGTAACCATCTTCATGGATGGCTTCCTGGCCGGGGTCCGCTACTACAACCAGCAGAAGGGGACCGCAGTTGAGGTCGTGGGCTGGGACGGGGCCAACGGGCTCTTCACCAACAACTTTGAGAGCCTGGATGATGGCCGCGCCTTCGCCGAGAACCTGATGGATGAGGGGGTGGATATCATCGTCCCCGTGGCTGGGCCGGTGGGTCTGGGCTCGGCAGAGGCGGTGCGCACCCGCGGTAACGCCTGGCTGATTGGCGTGGACACCGACTGGTTCGTATCCGCTCCGGAGTACCAGGAAGTCTACCTCACCAGCATCCTGAAGCGCATCGACAATGCCGTCTACGCTGTGGCCAAGTCGGTGGTGGAGGACACCTACGACGCTTCCGTCCCTTACTTCGGTACCCTGGCCAACGGGGGAGTAGGGATCGCTGACTTCCACAATGCCGATAGCCTGGTCTCCGCCGAACTAAAATCTGAACTACAGACCATCACCCAGGGGATCATCGCCGGCACGATCAGCGTCAAACCCGCTGATTATCCCGCTTAACAATCTCTTCCTCGCCGAAGAAAAGGGCTCCACTGCGGAGCCCTTTTCTTTTGTTGGTTGACTTCCCCATCCACCGACACTACAATACCCCTCCGGAGAAAGAATGACAATCGCTCTCGAAGCTAGAAACATTACCAAACGCTTCCCTGGGGTTTTGGCCAACGATAATATAGATTTGACTCTAGAGGCCGGGGAAATCCACGCCCTGCTCGGGGAGAACGGGGCGGGGAAGACCACCCTGATGAATATCCTCTACGGTCTGTGGCAACCCGACTCTGGGGAAATATATGTCAAAGGGGAAAAGGTCGTATTCCAGGATCCCTCGGAGGCCATTGCCCGGGGCATCGGGATGCTCCACCAACATTTCATGCTCGTCCCGGTCCTCACCGTGGCCGAGAATATTATGCTCGGCCAAGAATCAGTGACCGCCGGGATTTTCTTGGACCGGGTTCAAGTCATAAAACGGATCGAGGCCCTCTCCCAAAACTTTGGGCTGGAGGTTGATCCCCGCGCCTATGTCAAAGACCTCCCGGTAGGCGTGCAGCAGCGGGTGGAGATCCTCAAAATCCTCTACCGCGAAGCGGGTATCCTGATTTTGGATGAGCCCACTGCGGTTTTGACTCCCCAGGAAGCAGAAGAATTATTCAAGATTATGCGCAACCTGGCCCAACAGGGGAAGTCGATCATCTTCATCACCCACAAACTGAAAGAAGTGCTAGCCGTCGCCGATCGCATCACTGTGCTCCGCGCCGGTCGGGTAGTAGGGACCACTACTCCCCAAGAGACCAGCGAGGCCCAATTGGCTTCGATGATGGTTGGGCGGGAGGTGATCCTCTCCGTCAAGAAAAAGCCGGCCCAGCCCAAAGAAGTGGTTTTGGAGGTAAAAGACCTCCATGTCCTTAGCGACCGGCTAAACCCAGTGGTCAACGGAGTATCTTTTGTAGTACGGGCTGGTGAAATCCTGGGTTTGGCCGGAGTACAGGGCAATGGCCAGACCGAACTGGTGGAAGCCATCACCGGTCTGCGGCCGGCAGTGAGGGGGGAGATCAGGTTCCTGGGAAAAGAGATAACCAATGCTCCCCCCCGGCGGGTGCTGGAGCGGGGGACAGCCCACATCCCCGAAGACCGTCAGGAGGATGGCTTGGTCCTCCCCTTCCCGGTCCACGATAATCTGGTACTCAATACTTACTATCGCAATCCCTTTGCCCATGGTCTCGCCCTTCAGGAAAAAGCCATCGTGGCCACCGCCCAGGACCTGGTAGAACATTTTGATGTCCGCACCCCCAGCGTCTTTGTCCCGGTCCTTAACCTTTCCGGAGGCAACCAGCAAAAAGTGATTGTGGCCCGCGAACTCTCCCGCCCCATTCGCCTCCTAGTTGCCGCCCAGCCCACCAGAGGGCTGGATGTAGGCTCTATCGAGTATATCCACCAGCGGCTGGTGGAGAAACGGGATCAAGGATGCGCTGTCCTCTTGGTCTCCACCGAGTTGGACGAAATAATATCCCTCTCCGACCGCATCGCGGTGATATTCCGCGGAAAAATTGTGGCCACCCTAGAGGCCAGCGGTGCCGCCCGAGAAAAACTGGGGTTGCTCATGGCCGGAGCAGAAGCCACATAGAGGAGCGGACCTGGACCAAGCGCAAGCCGAAGCAACCCTAGAGAAGGCAAAACCAGTTCCCCTTGGCGGGAGGGCCGCCCTCCGCCGCGGGCTGCGTCCCCTGCGCCTTCCCGGCCTAGCGCTTCTCACCGCCCTGATTGTGGGCGCCATCTTCATCATTGTCACCGACGAGCAGATCCTGGCTGCCGCCGGTAACTTTTTCAGCGATCCCCTCGGTTTCTTCACCCTGACCCTGGGCAAGATAGCCTGGGCTTATGCCGCCCTCATCCAAGGTGCGGTGAGCAACCCTCTAGACATTATTGCTGGACTATTCACCTATATCACCACTGGCGACAACTCTACTTTCCTCCGCTCCCTCCGTCCCATCAGCGAAAGTCTGGTGCGGGCCACCCCCTTCATCTTCGCCGGACTAGCCGTGGGGTTGGGTTTCCGCGCTGGACTCTTCAACATTGGTGCGGAGGGACAACTGATTATGGGCGGTCTCTTCTCCGTCTATGTGGGTTATGCCTTCACTGGCCTGCCCATTTTCATCCATCTCCCCTTGGCCCTGGCCGCTGGTTTTCTGGGCGGGGCATTGTGGGGATTCATCCCCGGCTTCTTAAAGGCTCGGGTGGGGGCCCACGAGGTGATTAACACCATCATGCTCAACTGGATTGCCATCCTCTTCAGCCGCTGGATTTTGGCCGGGCCCCTGAGCCGCGATGGGTTTGTCCCCATTAGCCCTAATGTCCTCCCCAGCGCCGCTCTTCCCCAATTTTTCCCCAATCCCATCCGCTTCCATGCCGGGTTTTTCCTAGCCTTAGGGGTTGCATATCTAGTGTGGTGGTTCCTCTTCAAAACCACCGCCGGTTTCGAATTGCGCTCCGTAGGGGCCAACCCCAGTGCCGCCCGCGCCGCCGGGATGAATATCGGGCGCAACATCATACTGGCTATGGTCCTGAGCGGGGGATTGGCCGGGCTGGCGGGGACCATCGATGTTCTGGGATGGCGATACAACATGGGGGTGGATTTCGCCGCCGGGGTGGGATTTGACTCCATCGCCGTAGCCCTGATTGCCCGCAGTCACCCCATCGGGATTATCTTCTCCGGGCTGCTCTTTGGAATGCTCCGTGCCGGAACCAAGCAGATGGAGGCTATCGCCCATGTCCCGGTGGACATTGTCTTTATCTTGCAAGCCCTGATCATCATGTTTGTCGCCGCCCCAGAAATCATCCGCCTCCTCTACCGTATCCGCGTGGAACGGGGAGTAGAGGAGGCAGTGCTCACCCGAGGCTGGCAACAGAAGTGAACGGGGTGTAGAAGGTGAATACAGCCCTTGTAGCCCGACGCGCTTTCTCTCTGAGCCGACAACAACTCTTCGGCCTCACCTTCCTGATCATAGCTGGGGCGATGCTCTTCCTCTTCGCCCTGAGCAGCGATCCCGGCCAAAACTCAACTTTTGTCCTCACCGCCGTGGCCTCGGCCCAGAAAACCGAACTCCCCGACCTAGTCCTCCCCACCCAGGCTACGATTTTTGTCCTCACCTTTATCGTTGCCTTTTTTGGAGGGTGGCAACTGGCCCGCGGCTTCCGCGCGGTAAATGCCCTCCTGGCGGTGATCATCTTTATCTTTATCTTCGCCTTCTTAACCTGGGCCGACCGCGGGCGGCAATTCAACCTCACCGGGATGTTGATTGCCTCCCTGGTCCGTTCCACCCCCATTGCCCTGGGAGCCCTGAGCGGTATCCTCTGCGAACGGGCAGGGGTGGTGAATATCGCCATTGAAGGGATGATGCTCGCTGGTGCTTTCTCCTCGGTGGTGGTGGGGAGCGCCACCGACAACCTCTACCTGGGGATCATCTTCGGCATCCTTACCGGGGGGGCAATGGCCGCCATCCATGCCGTCCTCTCCATCCGCTTCCGGGTAGATCAGATCGTCTCCGGGGTGGTGATCAACATCCTGGCCGCCGGCCTGACCAGTTACCTCACTGAAAGGTTTCTCTCTGTCCACCAGGAACTCAATGACTCCGGGGCCCTGCGACCCATCTCCATACCCTTCTTGGTGGACATTCCGGTGCTGGGGCCCGTCCTCTTCGAGAACACCCTAATCGTTTACTCTATGCTCTTTCTATTGGTGGCCGTGCACATCTTGCTCTTCTACACCCGCTGGGGGCTCCGCACCCGCGCCGTGGGGGAGCACCCTCGTGCCGCCGACACCCTGGGGATCAATGTCTTCAAAATGCGCTATATCAATGTCATCCTGGGGGGGATGGTGGCCGGGTTGGGCGGGGCTTACTTCACCGTGGGCTCGGTGGGCCGCTTCGATGAACTCCTTACCGGGGGCCGGGGATATATTGGTCTGGCGGCCATGATCTTTGGAAAATGGTCCCCCTTCGGGGCCTTTGCTTCCTCCCTGATCTTCGGCTTTGCCGACTCCCTGCAGCAGAAACTGGCCATCCTCCAAGCCCCCATCCCCTCCCAGTTCCTGGGCATGGCCCCCTACATCGCTACCATCGTCATCCTTGCCGGGGTAGTGGGGAGGGCCATTCCCCCCGCCGCCGACGGCCAACCCTACGAGAAACAGTAACTTTTGCCCTGCGGCGAGATTGCCTCCTTTTCCACCCCAGGTCTATAATCCCGTTTAAGATGCGCAATCGTCGCTTTATACTCCTGGCTACACTTTTGGCTATCCTTGCCCTCTTTTTTTCACTCCGCGAACCTCTGCGGCTCACCCTTCGGGAGTGGACTGGCGAAGAGGATCTCTTAGAGGGTATAAAAGGCAGCGTTGCCCTCCTAATCCTCAACCTAACCCGACCGCCCCTCAACACGGCAGATCTGGTTCCGGTCGCCAATACTGGGGTAAACCCCTATGGGGTCAACACTTTCCTGGAGCAAGAGGTAGAAGAAGAGAAAATCCGCCATTCTCTGGAAATGATCGCGGCCGCCGGATTCCGCTGGATAAGACAAGAATTCCCCTGGGAGGATATTGAGATCCACGGCAAAGGGGATTTCCAGGATCGGAGGACAACGCCCTACAAATCGGCCTGGGAGAAATACGACCGTATCGTAGCCCTGGCCGCGGAGTACGGGATAGAAATCATCGCCCGCCTCGACCAGCCCCCCGCCTGGGCTTTGGCTCAGGAGAAGCCGGAGGGCGTGATCCAGGCCCTCCCGCAAGACCTTACTGATTTTGGGGATTTTGTTTATGCCCTAGTCAGCCGCTATCAGGGGAAAATCCGTTACTGGCAGATCTGGAACGAACCCAACCTCTATGTGGAATGGGGCAGCGATCCCGATCCCGCTGCGTATGTCGAATTGCTCCGGGTTGCTTACCAGCGGGCCAAAGAGGCGGATCCCGAGGCAGAGATCATAAGTGCTGCCCTCTCCCCCACCACGGAAATGGGCCCCCGCAACTTGAGTGATCTGGTCTACCTCCAAGGGATGTACGAGGCGGGAGCCAGAGACTACTTTGACATCCTCGCCGCCCAAGCCTTTGGGCTATGGACCGGCCCCACCGACCGCCGGACAAATCCCAGCCGCACCAACTTCTCCCGCCTCCTCCTCCTGCGGGAGATAATGGTGGAGAGCGGAGATGAGAATAAACCCATTTGGATCACCGAGTTCGGCTGGAATGCCGCACCTCCAGATATGGAAGCCCCCTGGGGACGGGTCAGTTTAGAAAACCAGGCGGATTACGCCGTACAGGGCTATTTGCGGGTCCAGCGGGAATGGCCCTGGGTAGGGGTAGTAAATTACTGGTTTTTCAAGCGTGCCAGCGAGGCCGAGCAAAATCAACCCTTTTACTATTTCCGTCTGGCAGAACCGGATTTTACACCCCTCCCGGTCTATTCCTCGGTCTCCCAACTGGCTAACGATGAGCCATTTGTCGGTGCGGGGTATCACTCCGCCGAGCACTGGGCCCTGCATTGGGAGGGGGGCTGGACTAAGATCTCAACAGACTCCGGGGATTACCTTCTCTCCACAACTCCCGAAGACTCCCTCTCCTTCGATTTCTGGGGGACCGATCTTAAACTGGTAATTGCCGAGCAAAACTCGGGGGCCATCCAAGTGTCGGTTGATGGCACTGCATCGCAGATCGACCTCTCTTCTCCTCAGGCAAATGGCGAGAAAGAAATCATGATCGCCACTGGCCTAGCCGATACTCGCCATACCGTGAAAATCACTACCCTTCCCCGACAGGGAGGTAGTGAAGTAGCCATCGCTGGCCTGATCGTCACCAGTAGGCCATTCAATCCCTGGCTCTTGGTTGATCTCATCCTAGTAGTCGTGTTTCTGGCTTCGGCCTTTTATGTCATCCGTCGCCGCTGGACATGAAATGCAGTGGATAATTGCTCAGACAGCCAATAAGCCAACTGCCATCCTACTTGCCGGGATAATTCTTCTCGGCTTTTTCCTCCGTATTTTCCTGCTGGATGGCCAGAGCCTGTGGTACGACGAGGGTAGCAGCGTCGCCCTGGCTTTCCGCGATCCGGCGACCATCGCCCAAAATGCAGCACAAGACATCCACCCTCCGCTTTACTATCTATTGCTGCACTATTGGGTTGGATTCTTCGGGTCGAGCGAGCTCGCCCTCCGCGCTCTATCCGTCCTGGCCGGTACCCTGCTCGTGGCGGTCACTTTCTTGCTAGGCAAAGAAATGTTTTCTCCCCAGGTTGGAATCTTTGCTGCGTTTTTGGCCGCCATCTCCCCCTTTCAGATTTACTATTCCCAGGAGACAAGGATGTACATCTTGGTCACCCTGTGGGGAGCCCTGACTGTTTATTTCTTCTGGCGGTTCATTACTTATTGGAAGGCCCCAACCGCGACAACCAGCAACCCAGTGCGGAACCTAGTTCTATATTCAACTTTCTCCTTGCTGGCCCTTTATACCCACTACTTTGCGTTCACCATTATCCTTCTGAGCAACCTCGCCTTTCTGTTCCTCTGGGTTAGGGCCAGAACTAATCGACCCCTCCGTCCGTGGGTTGTCGGGCAAGCAGCAATAATCCTCCTTTACCTCCCCTGGCTGCTCTTTGCCGGAGGCCAACTTTTCTCCTGGCCAGCGGTGAGCGAGCAATTTCCCTTGACTTTCCTCGCAGGGGAAGTACTACGGCTTTTCAGCGTGGGCCCCACTTCAGGGTTCGAGCCACAATTATTGTTTGCCTTCTTTTTTGGCCTTCTTCTGCTTGGGCTCTTCGGGCAGCCAAATGACAAAATCGGCTCGAAAATATTGACTCTTCTCTATCTTGCAGTCCCTCCCCTGGCAATGTATCTCTTATCCTTGGACCGTCCCCTCTTCCGCCCCAAATTTCTCCTCATGGCTACCCCCGGCTTCCATCTTCTCTTAGCTTATGGGCTTTCAGGAGAATGGCTACCACTAAGATGGCCAGTAGGGATGCAGAAACTTCTGTCAGCCATCTTGACCGCGGGTGTGATCCTGGCCACGGTTCCGTCTCTATCTAACTACTATTTCGATGAAAACTATGCTCGCGACGACTACCGCGGCCTGGCCAGTTACATTACTACCAACGGCCAGGTTGGAGATGCTATTCTCCTCAACGCTCCCACCCAAGTGGAGATATTCTCCTACTACTATAAGGGCCCCCTTCCTCTATATCCTCTCCCCCAGAGCCGGCCGTTGCAAGAAGGAAAAACCGAGAAGTCTCTGCAAGAAGTCACCGACCAGTATCAGCGCCTCTTCGCCATCTTCTGGGCTACGGAAGAAAGCGACCCCCAACGGTTCATCGAGGGTTGGCTGGATCGGCAGGCCTTCAAGGCCTGGGAAGAATGGTACGGAGGGGTTCGGCTCGTGCTTTATGCTTTGCCTTCCCAACCAATTAGCGCGCAAATCCAAAATCCGCGCTCGATTCGCTTGGGAGACCAGATCCTCTTCCTGGGCTACAACCTCTACAATCCCCGAGTAGAGGCGGGGGGCATTTTGCAATTCACTTTCTTCTGGCAAACCACGGAAAAAATAGGCGAGCGGTATAAAGTTTTCATCCACCTCCTGGACGAGCACGAGCAAGTCATAGCCCAACGCGATGCCGAGCCCGTCGGAGGAGCCATGCTCACCACTACCTGGATGCCGGAAGAGCCCGTCATCGACAACCACGGCATTCTCATCCCCGTCGGCACCCCTCCGGGAGAGTACCGGGTGGAGGTGGGGATGTACAACTTAAGTACTGGGGAGAGGCTGGTGGTTACCGAGGGCGGAGAAACTGGCGATAACCGTTTCTTCCTACCAGCAATTCGGGTGTTCTAAGTAAGAAAACCGCACTATTTTGAAAAGGTCACTAACAGAAGAGCCTAGGGGATAATCAGTTCTTGGCCGGGGACAATAGTAGTGCTGCTGAGGTTATTGGCCTGCATAATTGCCGGAACGGTTGTATTGTAAAAGAGGGCAATGCTGAACAGGGTTTCCCCCGAGCGGACTACATGGATCCGCCCCGCAGCCGGGGTTGAAGTGGGAGTGGCCGGGATCTCGGTAGATGTTGGGGTAGCCGCCGGTGTGGAGGTGAAAGTAGGAAGAGGAGTGCGCGTGGGAAAAGGAGGGAGCACATTTTGCCCTCCCGTGGAGAAAAGGCCGCTACCCAAAAGCAAAATAGACCCAAAAAGGAATAGGGAGACGAGCACCACCCATTCCCGCGGCCCCCAGTGAAAATCCTTAACTAATTCCCGCCAATTCCTCTCCACTTAATCTCTCGGGCTCTGAATGAGGTTGAATTTTATCACTAGCCTCTTCCGCCAGCAAGAAATTACCACTTGCCGATGTATAATTCCATTGGTAATCTCCAAGCCGAACTATGAAGGTTTCTTTGATCGTCACCGTTAAGAACGAGGCGGCCAACATCGCCTCTTTCCTGGATTCCCTCCTCGCCCAAACCCGTGCCCCAGATGAGGTGATTATCGTCGATGGCGGCTCCAGCGATGGCACCGTGAATATCCTCCACTCCTACCAGTCCCGGCTTCCCCTCCAAGTTATCCTCCGCCCGGGCGCCAACATCTCTCAGGGGAGAAATGTAGCTATCGATACCGCCAGCGGAGAACTCATCGCCTCGGCGGATGCCGGGGTGAGGCTGGATCCAGCGTGGCTGGAATATATAACCCAGCCTTTCCTAGCGGGAAAAGCGGTGGAGGTGGTGAGCGGTTTCTTCCTCCCCGACCCCCGTTCAGTTTTTGAGACTGCCCTGGCGGCAACTACTTTGCCAGCCAAGGAGGATATTGGCCGCGGGGAGAGGCTTCCCCCCTGGTTGCGACGCCTCCTCCTCTTCACCAATCTCCGAGAATTCCAGCCCTCCAGCCGCTCGCTGGCCTTCCGCAAATCGGCCTGGGAAAAAATAGGGGGATATCCGGAATGGCTGGATTACTCCGAAGACCTAGTTTTTGACCAAGCCCTAGCCGAGGCTGGTTTCCGCTTTTATTTTGAGCCTCAGGCAGCAGTCCATTTCCGCCCCCGTTCCAACCTCAACTACTTTGCCCGGCAATACTTTCGCTACGCCCGCGGCGACGGGAAATCAAGATTGTGGAGTGGAGAACACGCCCTGCGCTATTTCTCCTACCTCGGACTAGGGCCGGCACTCCTACTCCTGGCTACTCTCAACAGTGCTTGGTGGTGGATTATCCTCGCTTTGGGTATAGGAGTTTACCTCCTCGGCCCTTATCTCCGGCTTGGCCGTATGCTTGGCCAGCGAACGGTTGCGGAGAATATAACTGCTATACTCTGGGTGCCGATCATCCGCCTCGCTGGGGATGTAGCTAAAATGTTGGGATACCCGGCAGGAATCTGGTGGCGGATAAAGCACCAGGGGATGATTGACCGCTATTCGGGGCTAAAGTAAAATTATTTTCAAAGCAGATGCTTGACTTGCTGGTGGTCATTGTTAATTACAATGCCCGTGATCTTTTACGGGATTGTCTCCATTCCCTATTCCAGAGCCAGGGCAAATTTTCTTTCGAGGTGGTGGTGGTGGATAACGCCTCAAGCGATGGCAGCCCGGCCATGCTGCGGGAAGAGTTCCCCCCGGTGAAACTCATCGCCGCCCCTCAAAACCTGGGCTATTCCCGGGCCAATAACCTCGGCCTCAAGCAGCAAAAAGCCGAGTATTATCTTCTCCTCAACCCCGACACCGTATTGCCTCCCTCGGCTCTAGAAGGGATGCTCGACTTCATGCTCGCCCACCCCCAGGCAGGGATCGCCGGCCCAAAACTCCTCCTCGCCGATGGCTCCCTGGACCTGGCCTGTCGCCGCTCCTTCCCCACCCCACAAGTTTCTTTCTACCGCATGGTGGGGCTGAGCAAAATTTTCCCCAATAGCCCCCGCTTTGCCCGCTACAATCTCACCTACCTCGATCCCGATAAAGTAAGCGAGGTGGATTCGGTAGTGGGGGCCTTTATGCTTATCCGCCGTGAAGTCCTGGAAGAGATCGGGTACTTGGATGAGGATTTCTTTCTCTACGGGGAGGATCTGGACCTCGCCTACCGCGCCAAAGCCAAAGGGTGGAAAGTGTTCTATAATCCCCAGGTGGTGGTAAGACACTACAAGCGGCAATCCACTCGGCTCAACCCCCGCCAGGCGCGGTATGAGTTCTACCGCGCGATGTGGCTCTTCTACCGCAAGCACTATCAGAAAACAACCCCCTATTGGCTCCACACCCTCGTCCTTCTGGGCATCCTCCTCCAGGGAGGGATGAGCCTCTTCCGCGAGGCTCTCCGCCCCCTGCCCGCGCCTCCTCAGGTGCCATCATGAAAAAGAGAGCAACCCTTTTCTTTAATATCTCCTTATTAATTCTGGACATGCTCCTAGTAGGGCTGGCCTTCGTACTCGCTTATTACCTCCGGCTGGCCACCGAGTATCCCCCACCCTTGAACATCCCCCCCTTGTCCCAATACTCGGGGATGATGCTAATCCAGACTTCTTCCTTTGTCGCTGTATTCTTCTTCCAGAAGCACTACCATCGCCAGCGGGCCTTTTCCCATTTTGACGAGTTCTCCGCGGTCTTCAGCGGGTCCTCTATCGGTGCCCTGCTCAGCGTGGCCATCACCTCCTTCGTCTTCAAAAACGAACTGGATTACCCGCGGCTGATGATCGCCTATGCCTGGGGGTTGACCATCATCCTCCTCACCCTGGGACGGATAGTCCATTCTCGTATCCGCTGGTCCTTGCGCAGCCGCGGGGTAGAAGAAGAGAGAGTGCTCATCGTCGGCCCGGGAGAAGTGGGGCAACTAATCGAGAAGCAGATCAAAAATACCCCGGGGCTGGGCTACCGGGTGGTGGGGTTTGTGGCCCCCAATGGCACCACCCCCCCGGCCGAGAACTACCGGACAATATTGGGGCGTAGTGAAGAGATCCCCCGCCTCATCCAGGAGCACCACATCGATGAAGTGATCATCGCCCTCCCCGATGCCCCCCACGAACAACTCCTGGAGATCATCTCCCAGTGTCAATTGGGCCAGGTGGCGATCAAGGTCTTCCCCGATGTCTTCCAGTTCCTGGCCTCCGAGGTGCAGGTGGGAGACCTGGGAGGTTTGCCTCTCCTCACCGTCAAGGACACTGCGCTGCGCGGTTGGAGGCTTACTCTCAAGCGCGGGATGGACCTAGTGTTAAGTGCCATCGGCCTAATTCTCCTCTCCCCTCTAATGCTTCTCATGGCTATTTTGATCAGGCTCGATTCCAAAGGCAGCGTTTTCTACACTCAGGAGCGGATGGGGCTGGATGCCAAGCCTTTCCAACTCCTCAAATTCCGTTCTATGCATGCCGGGGCCGAAGAGGAGACCGGCCCGGTGTGGGCCTCCCGCCACGATCCCCGCGTGACGCGGATGGGGAGATGGCTCCGCCGCTTCTCCCTGGATGAGCTCCCGCAACTCATCAATGTCTTCCTGGGGGAGATGAGCTTGGTGGGACCACGGCCGGAGAGACCAGTGTTTGTAGAACAGTTCCGCAAGATGATCCCTCGCTACATGGAACGCCATGCCGAGAAGGCGGGGATGACCGGCTGGGCCCAGATCAATGGATTGCGCGGAGACTCCTCTATCTTCGAACGCACTAAGTACGACCTGTACTACATCGAAAACTGGTCGCTGTGGTTCGATTTCAAGATCATCCTCAAAACCCTGGTCCAGATCTTCCGCGACCGCGCCGCCTACTAATTACTACTAACTCCCCGCCCTCCTCCTGACCAGATTATCCCTAAGCCCTCGACTTGACACCATCATTCCTTCGTGGTATTATTAGATTAGCACTCTAAGTATTAGAGTGCTAATTATCTGTTAAGCTCAGAATATGGACCTCAGTATTCGCCAGAAGACAATCTTGGGGCTGGTGGTGCGAGGATACACTAGCAGCGCCGTTCCGGTAGGCTCGGAAGCCCTGGCTGGCCAACCGGGGATAGAAGTAAGCCCGGCCACCGTCCGCCATGAGATGGCGGTTTTAGAGGGTGTCGGCCTGCTTACCCACCCCCATCCCTCCGCCGGCCGGGTTCCCACCGAACAGGGGTACCGCTTTTTCGTAGAGCACCTCATGGCCGAGGAAGAACTCTCCTCCCAGGAAAAGCGGACCATCCGCCACCAGTTCCACCAATCTCCCTGGGAAGTTGAGGAATGGCTGCGCCTGGCTTGCGCGGTACTGGCTCAGAGCACCCACAACGCCGCCCTGGCCACTCCTCCCAAATCCCCTCGCCCTAGGCTCAAGCACCTGGAGCTCTTGCCCCTGGGAGAGGAGGGGGACCTGTTGGTGATGGTGATGCAGGAAGGGATGATCCGCCAGGAGATGATCTCCCCTCCCTCCGGCCTCTCCCGTTGGGAACTTAACCAAATCTCCCAGGAATTATCCGCCCATCTCCAAGACAGAGTTCCCGATGAAATCGAGGGCCTGCTGGCTAGTTGGGAAGGAACCAAGCGCAGTGTTGCCGCGCGGGTGGCAGAGAGCCTCCGCGATTTGAGCGGGAAAGGAACGCCTGAACTCTTCCACGAGGGGCTGCTCAACATCCTCCGCCTTCCCGAATTCTCGGTAAGCGAGCGGATAGAGCAAACCCTCTGGCTCTTGGAAGAAGCGGCGCTGGAACCCATCCTCGCCGAAGTGGAACTCTCCCCGGGAAGCGTGGAAGTGCTCATCGCCGGGGAGGGACGCTGGCCCCAGATCCAAGACTATGCCCTGGTCCTGGCCCCCTATCAGATGGCCGACTCCGTGCTTGGCACCCTGGGCATCCTGGGCCCCTTGCGCATGCCCTACCAGCGCACCGTCCCCGCCGTCCGCTACATATCTCAACTGGTGAGCGATATGCTCACCGCCACCTCTACCCCGGGTTACTAATCGAGGAGCATTGATTATGGCTGAAGAAAAGGAAAAACAGGAAAAACAAGAACCGGCTGCCCCCGAGGAGAAGGAGAAAAGCCCGACCGGGGACGATTCCCCGCAGGCCCTGCGCCAAGCCCTCGACCAAGCAAAGGCCAAAGCCGAGGAGTATCTGGATCAGTGGCGCCGCGAGCGAGCCGAATTCTCCAACTACAAAAAGCGGAGCGAGAAAGAAAAAGAGGAACTGGTGAAGTTGGCCAATGCTCTGTTAGTGGCCAAAATTCTCCCCATCCTTGACGATTTTGACCGCGCCGCCGCCACCCTCCCCTACGAACTGCGGGAAATGACCTGGCTGGACGGGGTTTTCCTCATCCAGCGCAAACTGCAACTGGCACTGGAACAAGAGGGACTCGTGCCTTTTGGAGAAGTGGGGGATAAGTTTGACCCCAACCTCCACGAGGCCGTGAGCCACGATGAGGGCACCGGGCACAAAGATGAGCACATCTCCGCCATTTTGCAGAAGGGCTACCGCCTCGGCGACCGCGTCCTCCGCCCAGCAATGGT
>JACPPX010000080.1 GCA_016190785.1 Chloroflexota bacterium | reverse complement strand
GGGACGGAGTCCCAAAAAGGCCCTTTGATACTCATCGGCCTCGATCACTAACTGTTTTCCCTGGCCTTTATGGGCACTTTTTCCACCTCGAATTTTTCCGCCGAGAATATAAGTAGGATTCAATCCCGCTCTTTCCAAAACTAGGGCGACCATGGCGCTGGTGGTGGTTTTCCCGTGGGTCCCGGCTACGGCAATCACCTCGTATTGAGCGGTCCACTCTCTAAAAAATTGGCGACGGTCGAGCACCGGGATCCCTAACCGCTTGGCTTCTTGGACCTCGGGATTGGCTGGAGCTACTGCGGCGGAGGCTATCAGCAGGTCCGCTCCTCGAACATTTTTGGGATCATGGCCCATATGAATGCGGGCTCCCTTCTCCGCTAGTTCTTCGGTTACCGGTGAAGCGGCCAGGTCGGACCCCGAAACTTGGCGACCCTCTTCCAGAAGAACCTGGGCGATGGCGCTCAAACCTGCACCTCCTATTCCCACCAAATGGACTCTTTTTGCAACGAACGCTCCATTCAAAGACAACCTCTCATTTCCTCAGCGCATAATGCGCATCAAAAGCAGAAAAGCAATAAACAAAAGGAGATGGGGTTGGAGTAGAGTCACCGGTAAGAGGGGCAATAGGCTCTGGGTGAGATCGGTGAGGGGAGGGGGAAAGAGTCCAGGGATGCGGAGAGGATAATCGAAGCGGTAGAGATAGTACCAGACGCTTCCCGCAATAAGATAACCGTTCACTGCCCCATTGGCGATGTTGAGTGTCATTCCTAAAGGACCTGGCGGTGCAGTGCCGCGGAAGGCTAAAGTTTCGCCGTGGTAGGCCAAGAAGACCATGAGCACATAGAGGCCCAGGAAGGAAAGGGCCTGCCAAAGAGAGGCGTAAGAGCTGGCCAAGAAGGAGAGTCCCAGGAAACTGTAAATAGTGGAGTCCAAGCCAGTGAAAATCTCCTCTCCCCACTCGCTGAGAACGAGAAGAGCAACCAGCAGGCCGGTAGTGGTGCCCAGTTCTTTGGGATAGCCGCGCACTGCCCCTACCAGAGCGAAGATGATGATCACTACCAGGAGTAAGATTTCCAGAGCACCCATTTTTTCATTTCCTGCGATTTGCCAGTTTGCAGTTCATTCACTTATGACTCGTAACCACCCATCCCTGAACCGGGGGTGGGACGCTGAATAGCCCGCACGGCAAGAAAGATGAGAAGCAGGATGCCCAAAACCACTAGCGGCGGTAGCCCAGCGGGTGCCGTCTCCCCAGGAGTTTGCAATCGGAGAGGGGAGACCGAGTCGGGAGGGGGGGTGAAAGGCTGAGACGCGGTGGCCGGGCTTAGTCTAAAAAGGTAGAGATTTATCAGCATCCCGTTGACTAGACCAAAGACTCCTCCACTGGCCATCGCTACCAGCCCATTGACCGAAGGTAGCCCTCGCCACAAGATGATATAGGCCCCGGCCAATACCGCCCCAAAGAGAAATGTGTTGATGAGACTGGCTTCCTGGGGAGGGAGGAGGAGGTCGGGCTGAGTCCCGACACTGTCGGGACTCAGCCCGCCGCGGAGGAGGGACAGGATCCACACCGCCACCGCTTGGCCGGTGATGCCGATGAAAAGCCAGGTGGCGGCGATCACTCCCAGAAAAATAATCTGGCTTTTAGTGCCCCTTTTGGCTCCCAGAAAACCGGTCAGGACAGCTATGCCGGCAACCGGCAGATAATCCAACATCTCAGCTCTCCGCTCCTTCCTGGATCATTTTGCGCAGTACTTCTGCCAATTTCTGCGCTGCCTGGGGCTGAACCAAGCGGCGCGCCCGCTCGGCCATGCTCTGTAATCGGGCATCGTCTTGGGATAATCCGCTTACGATGTAGGGCAATTTTTCTATTTCTTTCTCGTCGAGGACTATACTTGCCCCCCTATCTGCGAGATAGCGTGCGTTTCCCTCCTGATGCCTTTGAGCATAAGGATAGGGGATGAGGATGGAGGGCAATCCCGCTGCCGGAAACTCGCCCAGTACCGAGGCCCCTGCCCGGGCAATAGCCAGGTCGGCGGCAGCCAAAGCCGCGGGGAATTCTTGATAGAGATAAGTGAACAAGTGATAACTCTCTCGGAGAGCAGGGGGGAGAGCCTCTTTAATTCCGCCCAGCCAAGTAAAATCAGCATGGCCGGATATATGGATAACCTGCCAACCCTTGAGCAGCGCAGGCAAGGCCTGGCTGATGGCCAGGTTGATGGCATGGGCTCCCCTGCTCCCGCCCAGGACGAGAAGAACTTTGCCTTCCTCGTCCAGCCCCAAGGCGTGGCGGGCGGCAGATTTTTCCAGTTTCCCGATCCCTTGCCGCACGGGATAGCCAGTGAACACAGTCTTGCGTTCCGAAAAGTAGGACAGCGACTCAGGAAAGGAGACGGCTATCCGCTGGACAAAAGGCGAAAGAAAACGAACTGCCAGCCCGGGGGCGATGTCCGGCAAATAGAGTAGACGAGGAACACCCTCCAGCCATGCGGCGAGGATCGGCGGGACGGAGACGAATCCGCCCGTGGCCAGAATGACCTGTGGTCGGAAACTGCGGATAATTTGCCTGGCCTGCAAAGTTCCCTGCAGAATCCTCAGTCCCTGGGTCGGGAGTTTCCAGGCGGGAGTGCCCACCACACTGGCGGTGGATACTGCCCGGAAAGGGATGCCTTCCCGGGAGACGATCTCCCGCTCCAAGCCACCTTCACTTCCCAGGTATAAAATCTCCACGGCCGTATCTGCTCCCATTTTCAGGGCTTCAAGGACGGCGAGGATGGGATAGATGTGGCCGCCGGTGCCCCCACCGCAAAGCAAAATCCTCATTTCTCCTTGACCTCTTTTCCACTGCCGACTGGGATATATTCAACAGAACACCTATCCCGCTTAGGGAAACTACCAGGGAGGATCCACCAAAACTGAGGAAGGGTAATGGCAAGCCGGTAAAAGGGATGGTGAAGGTAGTGACCCCAATATTCATCAGGGCCTGGAGGGTGACCCAGATCGTGATCCCCGCGGCCAGCAGCAATCCGTAATCGTCCGGGGCGCGGAGGGCGATGTGGATCCCACGATAGGCAAGAAGGGCAAAGAGTCCCACCACCGTCCAGCTGCCCACCAGCCCTAACTCTTCACCCAGAATGGCCAATATAGCATCGGTGTGAGGTGCCGGCAGAAAACCTAGTTTTTGCTGGCTGGCTCCCAGCCCCACTCCGAAAACGCCTCCTGAGCCTAGAGCAATTAAGGTCTGGGCCACATGGTATCGGGAAGGGCTGAAGGGATCATGGAGAGGATCGGAGAGATAAGTCTCCAGCCGCTCCCGGGCATAAGCAGTTTGGCTGATAAGCAGGGTAAGGGTTAATCCCCCCACTAAGAAGAGGATGCCTAATTGCTTCAGATCTGCCCCAGAGACAAAGAACATCACCACCGCGCTGCCTCCCAAAAGGAGGGCGGTGCCAAAATCAGGCTCGAGGATCACCAATCCCGTCACCAAGCCGATTAACACCGAAAAGGGCACCAGCCCGTAGGTCAGATGGCGAAGTTTTTCCCCTTTGGAGGAAAGCCAGTGGGCCATATACAGGACCAGGGTCAGTTTGGCCAGCTCCGAAGGCTGGATCGACCCCCCAAAGAACCAGCGTTTGGCTCCGTTCACTTCTTCGCCGAAAATGAGAACGATAATGAGGAGAACGAAAGTCATACCAAAGATAGCAATCGAAAGTTTTCGCCAGTAGTGGTAGTCGATGCGCAATGACAGGAGCAAGGCCAGGGCGCCCAAGAAGGCCCAAAAGGCCTGACGGCTGAAGAAATAGGCGGGATTGCCGTAGGCCTCATAGGCCAAGGCAAAGGAGGAGGAATAGACCAAGATCAGACCGGTCACCACCAGGGCTCCTACCACCAGGAGTAACGGGTAATCCAGCCCTCCGCTTTTGGGAGAGATTCTTTCGGCGTTCAGACGGCTAGTCATCCAGACCCCAGACCATAGATTTGAAATGGCGTCCCCGCTCTTCAAAGTCGCGGTACATATCGAAACTGGCACAGGCCGGGGAGAGAAGGACTATTTCTCCCGGTCGGGAAAGGCGATGGACCTCCTCTACCGCGCTCTCGAGACCGGTCACATAGCGGATTTCT
The DNA here is from genome assembly GCA_016190785.1 of Chloroflexota bacterium. GTDB lineage: Bacteria > Chloroflexota > Anaerolineae > UBA7937 > JACPPX01 > JACPPX01. Next base: position 7,452 of record JACPPX010000080.1, on the reverse strand, counting down.
GGTTGAGAGACGCGGTTGTTCGTTTTTGCTTCTTCCACCGCCTGGCCAATTAACGGCGCGGCTTCCCCGAATAAGAATAGAATCCTTACCTTCTCGGTGGTGAGCGAGGCCCAGTGTTGAAGAGGGAGATGCTTCTCTCTCCCTCCGGCGAGAAGGAGGATTGGCTCGGAGAAAGAATTGAGGGCAGCGATACTCCGCTCCGGGGTGGTGGCAATGGAATCATTGTAGTAGGCCACTCCACCAATTTCTCGCACCAGTTCTAAGCGATGCTCGAGCCCAGTGAAAGTTCTTATGGTTTGGGCAATGGCTTGCACCTCTGCTCCAGCGGCGCGGGCGATGGCCGTGGCCGCCAGGATGTTCTGCAAGTTGTGCACTCCCCGCAGCTGCACCGCGGAGAGGGGAGAAGTCTCTTCTTCCTGCCCATCAAGGCGGAGGATGATATTTCCATCGCGAACAAAACTCCCGCCATTGGGCATCTTTTTCAGGCCGAAGAAGAGAACCCGGCCGCGGCAATCCTCGCGCAGGCCGCGGACCGTGGGATTATCCCAACCCAGTACCGCGGTATCTATCGTATTTTGATAACGCAAGATGTTGAGCTTGGCGGCGATGTAAGCCTCCATGGTGTGGTGCCGATCCAGATGGTTGGGAGTGATATTGAGCACCGCGGCGATTTCCGGGCTGGTGTCTAAGTTTTCCAACTGGAAACTAGATAGTTCCAACACTACCCAGCCTCGGGAAGGGATCCCCTCCACCTTTTCCAAGAGGGGAGTGCCGATGTTTCCCCCGATATAGACCTCTTTTCCACTAGCCTTGAGCATCTCTCCTACTAGAGCGGTGGTAGTCGTTTTCCCGCTGGAGCCAGTGATGCCGATGATCGGGGCCCGGCAGAGAGAGAAAAAGAGGCGGGTCTCACTGGCCAGAGGAGTCCCTCTTCGCTGGGCCTCTTTGAGAATAGGGATATCCCTGGACACCCCGGGACTGACAAAGACTGTATCCTTTCCATCAAGGAGATTCTCCGGATGTCCCCCCAGGGCATAATCGACCTGGGTGCCATTCAACTCCTGTATCTCTGGAGTTAATTCCTCTTTGCTTTTCAGGTCGCTGATGGTTATCATTGCCCCTTTTTTGGAGAGAAAGCGGGCGAGGGCCTTCCCCTCGCGGCCGAGGCCCAGGATTAAAACTTTTTGTCCAGAGAATTGATTTTTCCCCAATTTCTCCTCACAAGAGTGCCAGAGCCACGCCCAGCATCGCGGAGAGCATGGATACCAGCCAAAAGCGTTGCACCACCTGCACTTCGGACCACCCTAAAAGTTCAAAGTGATGATGTAGGGGGCTCATCTTGAAGACCCTCTTCCCTTTGCTTAAGCGAAAGTACCCCACTTGGATGATCACTGACAGGGTCTCGATCACAAATACCAGACCCACTATCGGGAGGAGGAGCCATTGTCCGGTCATCAGGGCCACGGTACCCAGCACCGCTCCCAGAGGTAAAGCCCCGGTGTCCCCCATGAAGAGTTGGGCGGGGTAGGCGTTGTACCACAGGAAGCCGAGGATGGCTCCCACCACGATGAAACAGAACAGAACTAGGAAAACTTGGCCCTGGAGAAAGGCGATGATCCCATAGGCCACGAAGGCGATAGCCGCTGCTCCTCCCGCCAGCCCATCCAAACCATCGGTAAGGTTTACGGCATTGGAAGAGCCGAGGATGATGAAAGTGGCTACTGGCAGATAGAAAAGGCCGATATCGATTTTTTCCGGGATGCTGGGGATGGCCATTGAGCGCAGCCCCAAGAAAAAATAAAGTCCAACCGCGGAGAGGACCGCGATGAGGGTCAGCCAGACAAACTTGTACCGTCCTAGGATGCCCAGGGTCTCAGCTCTGGACTCCGCTTCGGTTTGATTCCGCTGTCGTCTAACCTCCCGCCAATCATCTATAACTCCCAAGATCCCGGCGGCCAGAAGGGTCACTAGCGGGAGGAGGATGGATTCCCCGATCGGCCCTATTCCCGGGAGTCCAGCGAAGGGAGGCCGGCTAAGAGCAAAGATGATAAGCGTAATCACGATAACCGGGACGAGGATCATTACCCCGCCCATGGTCGGAGTACCGGTTTTCAATTGATGGGCAACTGGGCCCTCGATGCGGATCTGCTCTCCGATTCCTCTCTGCTTAAGGAGGCGGATTAGCGGTGCTCCGGTAAATACGGTGATCATGAAAGTGATTGCTCCTAGGGCTAAAGAAGTAGCCATTTTCTACTCCCGACTTGGTCGGGAGATAATCTGGGATACGATTTCTTCCATCTTCATCGCCCGCGAACCTTTGACTAAAACGACATCTCCAGGTTGTAGCCTTTCTCTGAGGATCTCCAAAGCCTGGGCGTTATTTTCCACGGCTGATACTTTGTCTTGTTCAATTGCTTCCTCAGCCATCATCCGCGCCCGGGGGCCGACGGTTACCAGAAAATCGGCCACTTCCTGGGCTCGCCTCCCCACCAACTTGTGGCCGGGAATTTCAAAGCCGCCAAGTTCTAACATGTCTCCCAGGACCGCGATTTTCCTGCCCTCCAGTTCGGCCAAAAGATTCAGGGCGGCGAGCATGGAGTCGGGATTGGCATTATAGGTGTCGTCGATGACCGTGGCCCCGTTAATTCCCGGATAAGTGATCAGTCGCAGTTGGGCGGAGATCTCCTGGAGTCCAGCCAGGATGTCATCCCAGGCTTGACCTTCAATCGTTCCCACCGCCACCGCAGCAAGAGCGGTGTGCACGCTGTGCCGGCCGAGGAGCGGCACCTTGACGAAGAAAGATTCTCCTCGGTAGTGCAGCCGGAAACGGATTCCCTCCATACCTCGGCTTTCGATCTCTGTCGCCCGAAAACTACAATCCTCGGCCAGCCCATAGAAGAGGACCTGGGCTTGGGTTTTGGTTGCCATCTCCCTCACCCGTTGGTCATCTCCATTGAGCAATGCCACCCCGTCTTTGGGCAGGGCCTCGACTAACTCTGCCTTGGCCCGGGCAATGGCCTCCATACTTCCTAACCGCTCTAGGTGGGAAGGGCCAATATTGGTCACAAGCCCGACCACCGGCAAGGATATCTCGGCCAGGGTTCGGATTTCCCCCAAGTGATACATCCCCATCTCCAAAACTGCTTTCTCTTGGGTCCCATCCATCTCCAATATGGTCAGGGGCAAGCCGATCTCGTTGTTATAGTTCCCTGGGCTCTTAAGGGTTTTGAAACTCCGTTTCAAAACAGAATAAATGCTTTCTTTAGTGCTGGTTTTGCCCGTGCTTCCCGTGACCCCAATTACTCTTATTTCAAATTTCCTCCGCCAAAATCGTGCCAAATCTTGCAAAGCCTGCAGGGTATCAGGGACGATGATGCACCACGGCCCCTCCAGTGCCGTGGCCAAAGCAGGCGCTGGATCGTTCGGAGGTCGAATTATTGCCGAGCAGCCGGGGACTTCGCGGTTGACAAATGCAGCCTTAGCTCCACGCCCGAAGGCATCATGCGCATAGTCGTGACCATCCCCTTTTTCTCCCAGCAGAGCAAAGAAGATGCTCCCCTTCTCCGCCTGGCGGGAGTCAACCACCACGGTGGTGAACTCCACCCCTTCCCCCAGGGAAGGATCAAGTTTTTGTCCAGTGAGACCTTGCCAAAGGTCAGCCATGCTCAGCATTCTTCAAAACCTTAATCTCTCCCGGCTAGCCTAACCTCATCCGGAGGTATCCCCAGGTAATCGAAAAGTTCGCGGGCGATATTGCGGAATACCGGAGCGGCGACCACTGAGCCCCAGGGGGAGGCGGTGGGCCGGTCCAATTTAATGATGATGACGAACTGCGGATCCTCGGCGGGAGCAAAACCAACAAAAGAGGCAAGAGTCCATACCGGATCATATCCCCCGGGGATGGGGATCTGGGCGGTTCCAGTTTTGCCGGCGATAGTGTAGCCGGGGATTGCGGCCAAGGAGGTTTCTCCGGGCACAGCGCTGACCAGCATTTGGGTCAGATCCTGGGCTGTCTTGGGAGAGATCACCTGGCGGCGGATCACCGGCTGAAATAAGGTTTCTCCCTCAGTGGAAACAATTTTTTGCACCAAATAAGGCTGCACCAGGTATCCCCCGTTGGCCACCGTGGCCACGGCAGTAATCATCTGCAGAGGAGTCACTCCTATCCCCTGGCCGAAGGAATTGGTCCCCAGGTCGGACTCGTACCACAGGGAATCACCGGGAACCTTCACTAAGCCGGGAATCTCTCCAGCGAGGTCTACTCCGCTGAGTTCTCCAAAACCGAAGCGATGTATATATTCATAAAATTTCTCTGCACCTAGGCGAGTGCTCAAAGTGGCAGCACCAACATTGAGGGAATATTTGAGGAGTTCGGTCATGGTCATAGTACCCCGGGCGCTGTAATCCCAGTTGTAGATCGGCCGGCCTCCCACCAGTATCGTGCCTCGGTCTTCATATGTGGAGTTGGTATTGACTAAACCGGTATCCAAAGCCGCGGCCATAGTAATAATCTTGAATATCGAACCCGGCTCGAAAACCTGACTTATCGCCGGATTGACAAAAAGCTCTTGCGGGTCAGTCTCGTAATATTGGTTAGGATCATAGGTTGGGCGGCTGGCCATCGCCAAAATGGCCCCGGTCTGGGGATCCATAACAATGATCGTCCCGCTATCCGCTCCCGAATCTTGGAGGGCCTGCTCTAATGCCTGCTCTACGAAATGTTGAACCGTGCGATCGATGGTCAGGATCAGAGTAGCCCCGTCCTGGGGTGGCACATAACTCCCGTATCCGGCAATAACTTCTAGGCCTTGGGGGTCCTCTTCTCCACCCCGGGAGCCGGGTTCTCCTTTGAGCAAATGGTTGTACCAACCCTCCACTCCGTAGTTGCCCAGGCCATCTATGTTCACGAATCCCAGAACATGGGCGGCTAGGGTTCCCTCTGGGTAGGAGCGGCGGGGCAGGGGAACGGTTTCCACCCCGGGAAGTCCTAGGGAGAGGATCTTCTCTCCAGCATCAAGGCTGATCCCCCGCGCCAGGGTTACCCCCGGGCCTTCGATAGAGAGCAGGCTGAGGAGATCTCCAGGAGAGACATCGAGTATCATGGAGAGGCTCTGGGCCACTTCCAGCGGTTCTGTAATCTCGCGCGGAGAAGCGAAGATATCGTATCCATAAAGGTTAAGGGCCAAGGGCCAGCCCTGGCGATCGAGGATTGCTCCCCGTTGGGGATATATGGTGCGGGTTAGGTAGTGTTCCTCTTGACCCAGTTGCACCAGCTCCGGCTGGCGCAAAACCTGCCAATAAAGGAGCCGGCCCAAGAGGACGAGGATAAAAACCGAAAACAGGGCCCAGATCACCACCAGTCGGCGGGATGGGTCGGGACTAGCCGGGGATAACATATATTTTATACTCCAAGATCAGATTCGCCATTTCATGGTTGGTTCACCTTCCCAAGTCGGCTAGGGCTGGCGATTGGCCAGTGATTAGGATCCAAAAGTGGGAAATAATCTGGCTCCACATACTGGGTGGGGACTCATAAGTCGCTGAAGAAGTCAGTTCCTTCTCGATCGAGGGACCAATCTCGTTGCCGGAGGACAGGTCGAAAGCCAGATACTCGGCATCCTCCGGTGGTGCGAACCCCATTTTCTCGGCTTCTTCCTGGAGGTGGGCCGAGCTTTCCAGGAGGGAGATCTGATAGCGGAGCTGAGCATTCTCCCGGCGGAGCATTTCTTTCTCAACCGCTAATTGGTGGAGCCGGATTACCGCGGTGGTGCTTTGGCTGGCCTGGGACAGGAAAAACCAGGCGGCGAGTAGAGCCAGAGCCACGGACAAGAGGAGTGCCCTGGAAGTACGACTTTTGATAACTTGGCGGATATTGTTCACAGCCATCCTCTATCTCACCCACGACGCTGGGCTACCCGCAATTTGGCACTGCGGGATCGAGGGTTGGACTCAATTTCCTCAGAACTGGGACGGATGGGCTTGCGAGTAATGATTTCCAAACGCGGTTCGCCACGCATAAAAATTTTCACGATTCTATCCTCTAAGGAGTGAAAAGAGATAACCACGAGCCTGCCTCCCGAGGCTAAGATATCGACCGCCTGAGGTAGAGCCTCCTGTAGGGCACTTAGCTCTTCGTTGACTGCCATTCGCAGGGCCTGGAAGGTACGGGTGGCGGGATGGATTTTTCCCCTTCGTCTCAGCGTTCGGGCTACTATTTCGGCCAACTGCGTAGTAGTTTTCACCGGCCGCTTGCTGAGGATTGCTCGGGCGATAGCCCGGGAGTGCCGCTCCTGACCATATTCCCAAATGAGATCGGCCAACTCTTTCTCCGGTAAGCGGTTGACCAAGTCGGCGGCAGTTTTCTCTTGCCGCGGGGAGAAGCGCATGTCCAATGGTCCCTCTTCCTGGAAGGAAAAACCGCGACCCGCCGCATGCAACTGGATGCTGGAAAGCCCTAAGTCGAAGAGAACCCCATCTACCTGGCGCAATCCGTTCCCCACGGCGATAGAGTGGAGGTGCCGAAAATTCCCCTCTACGAAAACGACTTGGTCGGAGAAGTGGGCGAGGTTTTGCCGGGCTAAAGCCAGCATCTGGGGATCGAGGTCTATACCTAGGATCTTGACGCGCGGTGCTGTTTGGAGAACGGTTAAGGAATGCCCCCCGGCTCCCAAGGTTGCATCGATATATAGTCCGCCGTGCTTGATTGCTAAGCCCTCCAGCACTCGACCGAGGAGCACAGGGGCGTGGGTAGGTTGATCCATTAGATGCCCAAGTGTTCGGCAATGCTTTCCCCTTCCTTTTCCACTTTGCTGCGGATTTCCTGCCAGCGCTGGGGGTTCCAAATCTCCAAATGGGTATGCAGCCCGATAACCAATGTTTCTCCGTCAATCTCCGCTATCTCTCGCAGATGCTTGGGGATGAGAACCCTTCCCAACCGATCCGGCTGCAGGTTGGCCGCCTCGCCATACATCAAGCGGCGGAAGTTGCGGGCATCTTTGCTGGTGAGGGGTAGGGTGTTGATTTTCTGTGTTATCCTTTCCCATTCAGTGAGGGGATAAACCGATAAGCATCCATCCAGGCCTTGGGTGACCACTACCCCCGAGGAAAGGGCAGCGCGAAATTTGGCGGGGATGGTCAACCGCCCTTTGTCATCTATAAAGTGGGCGTATTCTCCCAAGAACATAGGTGCTAGACCTTAGTAGAACACATGTTTGGGGATCAACTTTCCTCTTTTCTCCATTTTTCTCCATTTATCCCCATTATTTTCCACCATTATACGATGATTTTTGAGTCTTGACAATACCCTATGAACAATTTTAAGGTAATTTTAAGGTTCTTGACAACTGATTTCGTAGATAGTCTTAGCGCACCCAACTTTTTGTGTGCGAAATAGTTCGCATAGCAATATTGCCATCATTCCAGCAGTTTGCTATAAGGTGGGGAAAAGTGGGG
>JACPPX010000075.1 GCA_016190785.1 Chloroflexota bacterium | reverse complement strand
GGACTTAACATATTATCCAACTAAAAATTAATTTAGATGATGCTAAATTATACTATTGTTTTTAGGGACTGTCAAGAGGCAAAAATAACGGGAGGTTTTATTCTCCCGTCTGTGTTTCCCTCGGCTAGTGCCGAGCGAAACATGGCCTAGACTCCGCTTCCTATACCCTCGCTCTGTAATGTTCTTGTCGTCTCGGCGTGGAGGCGATGGCGGTAGCGGCCCAACTCCTCGATCTGCACCGGGACCCCGTTCTCGTAGGTGATGACCTGGTTGGAGAGGGGGGAGACCCGGGGTCCAGGGGTTAAGATCCCTACAAGGTTTAAGGGATCGGCAGCCGCTACAGTCACACTTTCCCGGGCATCCTTCTTGCGCCTTACCGCGCGCAGGGCCTCCACTGCCTCGGGCAGGGCAAATTGCTCCCCAATAAATCCATCTACAAAGCGTCCCCCGCGGATTTCACCCCTCGCCTCCAGAGTGCGGTAGATGCGGAGCAAAACTCGCCAGGCGGGGGCGGAGTATTCCCGAGCGAGGAGTTCGCGGAAGACTACCCCGTATCGCGCTAGGAGTTGACGGGCAATGGCCTCTGACGACTCCTCTCCCTCAGCATTCTGCGGAGTCCGCAGTAGTGCCCACCGCCCCAGGGGCATCAGCCGCTGGCGGCGGTGAGCGCTGCGCAAACGGCGTAAATGGCGGGCACGGCTTTTCTTCTTCTCCGGCAGCAGGAGGGAGCGGAGTCCGGCGATGCCATCGCCAGTGACCAGGCCGCGGGCCACCAGTTCCCAGAGGGCTTCCTCGATCTGGCTCGGCAAGCGGCGAGTGGCATGGGCGATATCGGTCAAGAAAGAGGCCCCCTTTTCTTCTAGGTATGCCAAGACCTCTTTGGCGGCGGTAGAAAGCCCATTTATTGTCTCATCGGAGGGCGAGTTGGAGATGAATTTGGGCAGGTTTTCCCTCAATACGAAACTCAGGGGCGCGGAGCGGGTGGGGGCCGGCGGTCGACGCGCTGCCCGTTGCCCATTATCCTCGGGGAGTGAACCGTTGCTGGGTCGCAGCCGACCCCAGACCACAGTGCCGGCCAAGCAGAGGGCTTCTAAATCCTCCGATTTGTAATCCGTAATCCGGGCGGGAAACACCTGAGATTCCCAAGCCGGGGCGGGCAACTCCATCCCCTGGAGTTGGCCAATGATTTTCAAGAGGCCATCCCGGCCGTGGAGTTGCGTGCCGGGATAAACATGTTGCCAGCGGAACATAAAACGGATGAAATCCGCGGGAGTCACTGGCTCGATCTCGCGGCGCAAGCGGCCAAGAGTCAAGCGATGGATGCGGGCTAGAAGCCTGCGGTCACACCATTCGATCTCCTCATCTTTCTTTCCAGGAGTGAAGCGACCACGGAGTATTATGCCCTTGGACTCCAAGAGGGCTAGGGCGGTATCAATCCGCGGCGTTGGCAAGCCTAACCTTCCGGCCAGCGCTGAGCCAGTCGTCGGGCCCATGAACTCCATCCAACCCTGGACAATCTGGGCCAAAGCATCGTCTTCTGAAGCGGTCTCGCCAAGAGGATTGCTCACTTGGGGTGCCGAGATCTGGGGATCGAACTCCACCCCGGGGATAGCAGTGCGGACCTGATCCAGTCTCTCCGCAGCGACATAGGCCGCTTGTACGGTTCCATCCTTTGTCCAATTGGCCCGCGTTGCCCGACCATTGGCTAAAAGTTGGGCAAGATATTCAGACCAGGACCGAGCCTCGATAGCGGGCAGAACTCCTAAAGTCAGAAGGGCATCGTGGGCCTCATCGGCATCCCGCACATCAGGCCAGGATTGGGCCTGGACTTGGGCGATGGCCTCCGCGTCCAGGGCACCCATCCCCTTGGCCAGATCAGAGTCGGTGCGGCGGAGGGATACCGCCCGGGCTCTCCTTTCTTCCAGTGGGGCATCATCCAAGAAGGTAAAAGGGCTGGAGTTGAGGATCTCATGGGACATGGGGGAAGGGGCCGGAGTATCCACAGACACGGTGCGCAACCGGCCATTCTCGACGGCGGCGATAAGGGATCTTGCTGCCTCCAGATCCATGGCCTCATTGAGACAGTTGTCGATGGTCTCATTCACCAGGGGATGGTCGGGAACCTCCACTGGGCCGGAGCGGTTATCCACGCACATTGCCTGTTGGGGAAAGACGGCGGTGAGAAGATCGTCGGCCCGCATGCGTTGTATGGGTAGGGGGACTTTGCGGCCGCCCTGATAACGCAGGAGGGTTAGGGCCCGGGTTATGTTCCACCGCCAGCGGTTGGTGAAGAGGGGGGTGGCCAGGAGGGCTTGGATCAGGTCCTTCTCCATCGTTGGGGTGCGGACCATGGCAAAGACGCTATCCAGGGGGAAACTGTGCTGCTCCCCCAGGGAAAGAATGAATCCATCGTCGGTGGCCGCGGCCTGGAGTTCGAAGTCGAAGGTGACGCAGAATCGCTTGCGCAGAGCCAATCCCCAGGCGCGGTTGATCCGCGCCCCGAAAGGAGCGTGGACCACCAGTTGCATCCCACCCGCCTCATCGAAGAAGCGTTCGGTAATAACCGTCTCCTGGGTGGGGACTTCTCCTAGAGCCGCCACGGTCTCGGAAATATAAGCAACAATCTGCTCCGCCCCGGCTTGATCTAATCCACATTCCGCCTGAAGCCAGGCCACTGCTACGGGAGTATTCCCTAACCGAGCTGCTACCTCTTGACGTGATTCGGCAACAGCGGCAGAGAGTTCAAAGGTGCGGGCTGGGGCCTCCCCTAGCCAGAAGGGGATAGTGGGAGGTGCTCCTTGAGCATCTTCTACTCTCACCCTCCCCGATTCCACGCGGCGGATGCGCCAGGATTTATTTCCGAGGAGAAAAATATCCCCGGCCATACTTTCCACAGCAAAATCTTCGTTCACCTTGCCCACGAAAGTCCCGGCCGGCTCCTCGATCACATCGTAGTCCGCGGTATCGGGGATGGCCCCGCCGGAGGTGATGGCTGCCAACCTGGCCCCTCGTCTTCCCCGCAGCCGGCCATTCACTCGGTCGCGGTGGACGTAAGCGGAGCGCCGGCCCAAACGGGTGGCCACTCCTTCGGAGAGCATCTCTAAGACCGCTTCGAAATCCTGGCGGGTGAGATCACGATATGGATAGGAGCGACGAAGGAGTTGATAGAGTTCTTCTTCGCCAATATCTTCGCTGGCAGTAATGGCCACCATTTGTTGGGCTAAGATGTCCAATGGGGCGCGGGGGATGGTGACTCCATCGAGCATACCGGCCCCCACGGCGCGGACCGCGGCGGCACACTGCACCAGTTCATCCCGGGTCAAGGGGAATAAGATACCCTGGGGTACCGCCCCCTCTCGACCATCTCCCGCCGGCTGGTGGCCGGAGCGACCAACTCTTTGGAGAAGGGTAGCCAGAGCCCGTGGGGCTCCGATATGGCACACCAGGTCCACATGCCCAATATCGATTCCCAACTCCAAAGAGGCGGTAGCCACCACGGCCGGGGTCTCGCCGGATTTCAGCCCTTCTTCCGCCTTGAGTCGGGTGCGGCGGGAGAGGCTGCCATGGTGGGCGGCCACTTTTCCCTCTCCCAGGCGGGTGGTGAGTTGATGGGATACCCGTTCCGCCAGGCGGCGAGTGTTGACGAAAACCAGAGTAGTGCGATGGTTTTGGATGTGGGCCGCAATGCGGTCAAAGACCTCGGCCCACATCTCGTGTGCCGCGATGGGACCAAGTTCTAGGCTGGGAACCTCAACGGATAACTTAATATCACGGCGATGCCCGTGGTCGATAATAGTGCAGATTGGCTCCCCGTCAGGCCGCAGTCGGCCGGCACCAACCAAGAGGCGGGCGATGTCTTCGATAGGCTTGATGGTGGCACTCAGCCCAATGCGCTGTATTCTCTTGCTCAGACGTTCCAGTCGCTCCAGGGAGATTGCGAGGTGGGCCCCCCTCTTGTCCCCAGCCACTGCATGGATCTCATCGACAATTACCGTCTCGGCGGTGGCCAAATAACCCCGGCTTTTCTCCGCGGTCAACAGAATATAGAGGGATTCGGGGGTAGTGATCAAAATGTGGGGCGGTTGTTTGATCATCTGCTGCCGTTCCCAGGCCGGGGTATCCCCGGTGCGCACCGCCACCCGGATCTCGGGTAAGGGTGTGCCCGCATCCCCAGCCAAGCGCTGGATCCCGCTTAAGGGCTCGCGGAGATTTTTGTGGATGTCGTTGCTCAGCGCCTTGAGGGGGGAGACATATACGACATAGGTCCGCTCTTCAAGCCTGCCACCGATGGCGAGTTTAACCAAGCGGTTGATAGCCCACAGGAAAGCAGCCAGGGTCTTACCTGACCCAGTGGGGGCGGTGATCAGGGTATCTTCCCCGCAGGCGATGGCTGGCCAACCCTCGGTCTGGGGAGGGGTAGGGGCGGTAAAGCGCTCGCTGAACCAGCGGGCCACAAGAGGGTGAAAAAGACTGGTCAATCGATCTTCCACAGAGTTAACCAGTAATGACTTAAGTTCGGAAAATCTCCAGAGGTAGATTATGCCGTTTTCTTGACGGAAGTATCTTTTATTATCCCCGGCTCGGTCATGCGCCGCACATCCAGGATTTTGTCCAGTTCTTTTTCTTCGACTAAGCCTTTCTCCAACACCACTTGGCGAATAGTTTTGCCAGTAGCCATGGCCTCTTTGACCACCTCTGCCCCTTTGGCATAGCCGATCACCGGATTGAGAGCCGTGACCAGGATGGCGTTCTTCTCTAACCAGTCTCTGGCTTTTTCAGGATTTGCCTGGATGCCGCGCACGCATCTCTCAGTGAACACACCAATGGCGTTAATAAGAATATGCATACTCCCGAACAAATTGTGGGCGATGACCGGCATCATCACATTTAGTTCTAATTGCCCGGCCTGGGCAGACATCATCACCGTCAGGTCGTTGCCCATCACTTGGAAACATACCATGTTCAGCATCTCGGCCATCACCGGGTTCACCTTGCCAGGCATGATCGAGGAGCCAGGCTGTACCGCAGGCAGCCGCATTTCGTCCAAACCAGTTGCCGGACCGGACGCGAGGAGCCGGAAATCGTTGGCGATCCGGCCTAGAGTTGCAGCCAGTGTCCTCAAGGACGCAGAAAAATCCAGGGGATCGGACATGCTCTGCATAGATTCAAAAAGATTGCCCGAGGAGCGGAGTTCTATACCGGTGAGCTGGGAGAGCCGGGCGATCATCCGCGAATGAAACTCGGGGTGGGCGTTGAGGCCCGTCCCCACCGCTGTTCCCCCGATGCCCAATCGCTTTAGTCGTTCCTCAGCGGCGGCGATCCGTTCGCGATCGTGGCGGATGGCTTGGGCATATCCACTGAATTCCTGGCCCAGCCTTATGGGCACCGCATCCATGAGGTGGGTTCGCCCGGATTTGATCACCGTGTCAAATTCCCGTGATTTCTCCTCCAGTGCATCGGCCAAATCATCGAGTGAGGATAAAAGTTCTGGCAAACGCCACAGACATCCTAAGCGGATGGCGGTGGGGATGGTGTCATTGGTGGATTGGGACATATTCACATGGTCATTGGGATGGACCAGAGAATAGTCTCCCTTCTTGCCGCCCAAGAGCTCGATAGCTCGATTGGCGATAACTTCATTGGTGTTCATATTATGCGAGGTACCGGCCCCCGCCTGGTAGGGATCAACCACGAAATGGTCCCACCATTTGCCCTCAATTATCTCTTGTGCGGCCTGGGCAATGGCCTGGCCGATTTTTTTATCCAGGAGGCCAAGCCCCATGTTTACTTCTGCCGCTGCCCGTTTGATAGTGTCCATCGACCAGATGAAAGCAGGATAGGGCTTGAGCCCGCTAATGGGGAAATTCTCCACCGCTCGTTGGGTCTGGACTCCCCAATAAGCATCTTCTGGGATTTCTTTGCTACCTAGGGAATCTTTCTCGACGCGTTTGGTCATTTTTCCTCCTTGGGGGAGGGTCCCTCGTCTATTCTACTCTATACTTTATGTGGCAGGCAAATAATTCGTCGAGGCTCATCGGTCTTCGACAGGTTATGGAAACTGAGGTAAGCCTGAAACCGTGAATCCCAGCTCTTTTGTGCGTAATTTTTATCATGAGGTTGACAAAAACTGAGTGGGGGGTATAATTGGATTAGAAGGTGCGAATTTATATGGAAGTCGTTGTCCGCCAGGAATTAGACAGTCTGCAAAGAACTCGGCGTGGCATCCTAGAGACCCTGAAAAGCACCGGGAAAGCCACGGTGGAGGAATTGGCCGAGGCGGTGGGCTTGAGTCCGATCACCATCCGTCACCACCTGAATGTCCTCCTGGAGCGGGGGCTGATCAGCACCGAAAAAAGGCGGGGGGGGCCCGGCCGGCCGCGGTATCTTTACCGGCTGACCCAAGCGGCGGAAGAACTATTCCCCAAGACTTATCATCTCTTGGCCGACCGTCTTTTGGAAGAGATGGTGCAGATCTCGGACCGCAAGACAGTAGCCCAGGCCCTGCGCGGCGCCGCCCAACGGCTAATGGGCGATGCGCCGCAGAAGTTGGCCGGACTTCCGATTGAGAAGAGGATGGAGGCCCTCTCCGACTTATTGGACAAAGAAGGTTTCTGGGCGCGGTGGGCAGAGGGTCAGAGACAGGGCGAATACCTGCTCCACGAACAGGAGTGTCCCTACTATTATGTGGCCAGCCGCCATCCCGTGGTGTGCAGCCTGGACCTGGCCATAATCCGCGAGATGAGCGGGGGTCAGGTGAGAAGGGGAGAGTACCGGCTGCAGGGGGATACGGTGTGCAGTTATCACATTCAGGCGATGCAGAAAGAGCTGGCCAAAAGTGATAACTAGCCTTGGGGCATGAATTTTTGGGCCTCGCATTGTGCGAGGCCCTTTTTGTTTGGGGAAGCCCGTGACTAGAGGATACGTGCTGCCAAGGGCGCCTCGGCATCTGGCTGGAGGAGGATGATTCGGCCCTCCGGTCCCTCCGCACCGAGGATGAGGACTTCGGAGTCGAAGCCAGCGATGCGCCTGGGGGGAAAATTGACTACGGCCACCACCTCTCGCCTCACCAGTTCCTCCTTCTTGTACCAGGGTTGTACCGCAGCCGCGGATTTCTTGATCCCCAGTTCCCCAAAGTCGATCACAAATTTATAGGACGGCTTGCGGGCCTCGGGAAAATCCTGGACTTCCAGGACGCGGCCCACTCGCATATCTACTTTTTGAAAGTCATCGATAGTGATCGGCATAGCACTTATGGTGCAGAGAAACCTTCCAGGTATTCCTTGACTTTGGCCAGGAATTGGTCGGCTATCGCCCCGTCCATTATGCGGTGGTCGAAGGTCAAAGAAAGATAGACCATAGGGCGGATAGTAATAGCATCGCCCACCACCACCGCCCGCTTCTGGATCATACCCACCCCCAGGATGGCGGCTTGGGGCTGGTTAATAATGGGGGTGGCGAAGAGGCTTCCCGCAACACCATGGTTGGTGATGGTGAAAGTCCCTCCGCTTACATCATCGGGTTTGAGTTTGTTTTGCCGGGCGCGATTGGCTAGGTCGTTCACCTCCTGGGCAATTTTGGAGAGGCTTTTCTCATCGGCTTTTTTGATAACGGGGACAATCAAGCCATCGGAGATAGCGACGGCGACCCCGATGTTAACGTCGCGGTGGAGCACTAATTTATCCTCGGTGAGTGAGGAGTTGACCAGAGGGACCGCTTTGAGCCCGGCTACAGAGGCTAAAACGAAGAAGGGAGTATAGGTGAGGGCAATCCCTTCCCGAGCCTGAAAAGAATCTTTGTTGGCCTCGCGGTAAGCCACCACCCTGCTCAGATCTACCTCAAATACGGTGGTGACATGGGCGGCGGTGTGTTTGCTGCGCACCATGTGCTCGGCGATAGCCCGGCGCATGGGGGACAATGCTTGGGCACCCGGGGCGGGGGCTATAGGCTTGGCCGCAGGAGGAGCCTCCTCCAGAGGTTTCCCTGGCTCGCGGAAAAATAGACCGGGGATTTGCTCCTCAGGTTGGACGGCCTTCATCGTCTCTAAATACTTCTCCACATCTTTTTTAGTGATCCGCCCACCTTCTCCAGTGCCCATGATCTGATTAAGGTCTATGTTATGCTCCGCAGCCATCTTGGCCACCACCGGAGAGATAGGGGGACCTCCCCCTTCCTCTCGCTTCGGGGCAGTGGGCTTAGCCCCTGGTGGCGGAGCAGCCTCCGCGCCAGGCTTAGCCTCGGTGGGCTTCGCCTCGGCCGGTTTTGCTTCCGGAGGTGCAGTTGGGGCCTCCGGAATCTTCTCCCCCGACTCACCAATCCAAGCAATTATGGTCCCGGCCTTGACCGTCTGTCCCTCGGGGACCAGAATCTTGAGTAGGACCCCTTCTGCGGCGGAGGGGACTTCGGTGGTGACTTTCTCGGTGATCACCTCCAAAAGCGGCTCATACTTAGCGACTTTATCTCCCTCTTTTTTGAGCCACTTGCCGACAGTGCCTTCGACTACGCTCTCCCCCAATTGGGGCATGGTGATTTCTGTGGCCATTTTAGGCTCCTCGCTTTTTCCCTCGTAGATAGTGGACTAATAAGCAGCCAGTTTGCGGATGGCCTCGGCGATCTTCTCCGGGTTGGGCATGAAGGCTTCCTGCATAGTGGGGCTGAAGGGCACGGCGGGGACATCGGGGCCGCAGAGGCGCATAATGGGGGCATCCAGAGAATCGAAGGCCTCCTCGGCAATAATTGCCGCCACTTCCCCGCCAAGGCCTCCGGTTTTGTTATCCTCGTGGACAATTAAAACCTTGCTGGTCTTGCCCACTGACTCCAGGATCGTTTTCTTATCCAGAGGCAGGACGGTGCGCAGATCCACAATCTCTACGCTGATCCCATCCTTGGCCACTTCTTCTGCGGCTTGCAGTGAATAGTGGAGCATCAAACCATAGGTGATCACGGTTAGGTCAGTCCCTTCCCGCTTGACCTCGGCCTCCCCGATGGGCACGGTGTACTCCTCCTCCGGAACTTCTCCTTTCACCAAGCGGTAGGTTTTCTTGTGCTCGAAGTACATCACTGGATCCTCATCGCGCATTGCCGACTTCAAAAGTCCCTTGGCATCATAAGGTGTGCCAGGGACCACCACTTTGAGGCCCGGGACATGTGCGAAGAAAGCCTCCACACTTTGGGAGTGATAAAGTCCACCTCCGATCCCTCCCCCATAAGGAGCGCGGATTACCATGGGGCAGGTCCAAGTGCCGTTGGAGCGGTAGCGCATGCGGGCCATTTCGCTGACGATCTGGTCGAAGGCAGGGTGGATAAAATCGGCGAACTGGATCTCGGCCATAGGGCGCATCCCATTTAAGGCCAGGCCGATGGCGATGCCCACGATGCCCAGTTCAGCCAGCGGAGTATCGATGACCCGCTCTTCTCCGCATTTATCGATCAGCCCTTCCGTGACCCGGAAAACACCTCCCCGCTTTCCGATATCCTCTCCAAGGAGGACCATCCGCTCTTCCCGCGCCATCTCCTCGGCGATGGCTTCTTTTATGGCTTGGATTACAGTTTTTTCAGCCATTTCTCTCCTCACTCCGTTTGGCAATTAACTCTCATTCCTCAGCATAGACATTTTTGAAGGCTTCGCTGGGATCGGGCAAAGGGGCTTTTTCGGCAAACTCCGTGGCCTCGTCCACTTGTTTTGCCGCCCAGGAGCGGATTTCCCGCTCCCCCTGGGCATCGAGAATGCCTTGTTCTTGTAGATAGGCGCGGAAACGGGGGATGGGGTCTCTCTTCTTCCACTCCTCTACTTCTTCACGACTGCGATAAGTGCGGTCATCATCATCCGAGGAGTGGGGAACGATGCGATAAGTCTTGGCCTCCACCAGAGTAGGCCCCTCTCCTTTCCGCGCGCGGTCCACCGCGATGCGCATAACTTCGTAGCAGGCCAAGACATCGTTGCCGTCCACTACAACTCCCGGAAAACCATAGCCCGGGGCGCGGTCGGCCACATCCTCGATGGCCATCTGCTTGCTCTGGTGGACGGAAATAGCATAGAGGTTATTCTCGCACAGAAAAACCACTGGCAATTTGTGGATCCCCGCAAAGTTGGCCGCTTCGTGGAAATCACCCTTGCTGGTCGCTCCCTCTCCGAAGGCCACCAAGGTGACTGCATCCTCTTTTCGGATTTTGGAAGCCAGGGCAATTCCCACCGCCTGGGGGATCTGGGTGGCGACCGGGCTGGAGCCGGAGACAATGTTGAGTTTGCGGTGTCCATAATGGGCCGGCATCTGATGGGCCCCGGAAGCCGGCTCCCCGGCTTTAGCCAGAAGGGAGAGGAGGAGTTCTTTGGGGGTCATGCCCCAGAAAAGGACCATGGCCATATCCCGGTAGTAGGGATGGAGGAAATCCTTGCCCTTCTCCATAGCGCGGGCCGCGGCCACCTGGAGTGCCTCATGGCCCATCCCCGAGATATGAAAGGCAGCCTTCCCCTGGCGCTGCAAGACCCACATCCGCTCATCCAGGACGCGGGAGAGGACCATGGTGGCGTAAATTTGCTTCAGGTCCTCGGCGGTGAGTCCCAGAGTCTCGTGTTTGGCTTTTTTGGCCTCGGTTTTTTCTTTGGTCGCCGCTTTAGCCATGGATTACCTCCTTGTGGACATTAATCTTAAATATGTATCACCATCCCCTCGGCATCGAGGGCCGCTTCCATGAGAGCCTCGCTCAAGGTGGGGTGGGCATGGATAGTGCGCCCGATCTCCAGCGGGGTGGATTCCAGTTTTTTCCCTAAGGCAAATTCGTGGATGATCTCGGTCACTCCCGCCCCGATCATATGCGCCCCCAGTAGTTCCCCATATTTGGCGTCGCTTATCACCTTGATGAAACCCTCATGTTCTGCCCGGGCTAGGGCATGGCCGTTGGCCACGAATGGGAAGCGTCCTACTTTTATCTCCCGCCCTTCTTCCTTGGCTTGGGCCTCGGTGATCCCGATGGAGGCCACCGCGGGATGGGTATAGGTGCAACTGGGGATGCTCTTCTTATCCAGGGGATGGGGCTCCCGGCCAGCGATGGCTTCTACAGCGATGATGCCCTCATGGGAAGCCTTGTGAGCCAGAAGCGGCGGCCCGGCTACATCCCCAATGGCCCACATCCCGGGAAGATTCGTCCTCTGCATGTCGTCGATCTTTATGAAGCCTCTTTCGACGGCGATACCCAGATCTTCGAGCCCCAGGTTCTCGGTGTTACCGCGGCGGCCGATGGCTATCAGGACCTTTTCGGCGGAAAGGGATAGGGCGCCTTGCGGGCCGGTGGCTTTGACCTGGACCCCATCCCCTTTTATCTCAACGGTTTCCACTTTGGTTTGGGTGTGGATGCTTAAGCCTTGCTTGGTGAGGGATTTCTCGAGCACACCGGCGATCTCCGGATCCTCCAGGGGGAGGATCTGGGGTATCATCTCCAGGACCGTGACTTGGCAGCCGTAGGTCTGGAAAACAGCCCCCAATTCCATCCCAATGGCTCCCGCCCCAACGATGATCATCGATTTTGGTATTTGCTCCAGGAGAACGGCGTGGTCGCTATTGATGATCCGTTGGCCATCGAAGGAAAGATTGGGCAGGTTGGCGGCGCGGGAGCCAGTAGCGAGGATGATGTTAGAGGCCTTGATCTTCTCCCCGGCGGGCTTGATTTCGATTTGCGAGGCACCGGTCAACAGAGCCTCCCCGGAGAAGACGGAAACACCGTTCTTTTTCATAAGGAACTCCACGCCCTTGGAGAGCCGATCCGCCACCTGCCGGCTCCGTCGATAAGCGGCGCGGTAATCGAAGCGCAGGTCGCTAAAGGATATCCCAAATTCATCTGCCCGTTGGAAGAGGGAGAGGACCTCGGCATTGTGGAGGAGGGCTTTGGAGGGGATGCAGCCCAGGTTGAGGCAAATGCCTCCTAAGCGCTCTTTTTCGATGAGCGCGATTTTAAGGCCCAGTTGCCGGGCGCGGACCGCGGCGACATAACCCCCCGGCCCGCCCCCGATGATGGCGAGATCAAAATCGGCCACGGTTTTCCCTGCGGGGAGAGTATACCACCGCGCTTCTGGCTTGTCTATCCTTGCTAAACAAAAGGCCGCCCAGTAGGCTGGACGGCCCTCGGATTTAGGGAATGGCTTCGCGAGGTCAGACCCGCAGGTTGCTTGGTCAAGAGTGGACTAACCCTCCAGCAGTTTCTGCAACTCCTCCAAATGGTGGGTTTCCTCGGCGAGGAGATTCTCCAGTTCCACCTGGAGGCCGATGTCTCCGAATTCTTCGGCCTGTTTTGCTCGCTCCTTGTAGTCGGCGATTGCTTCACGTTCGGCCTCCAAGTCATTCTGTAACATCTCCCGCAGATCCTTCCCCACCTTTACGGGAAGAGGGGTAATGGTGGGCATCCCGCCCAGGGACACGATCTTCTCCGCTAGGAATTCGACATGGCGCATCTCCCCCTGCGCCTCCTTGCTCAGATATTCGCTGAAGGGTATCCTCCCCAGCCCTTTCAGAAGAAAGGATTGTTGCAGATACTGGAAGATGGCCCGGTATTCCGCCGCCAGGTCGTGGTTCAAGCCCTCAATGAGTTTTTCTTTAGTGATCGCCATTTCTACCTCGTCGTGAGTCCAGTGGAGATGGTGGGCTACTTCCCCTGGGGGACGTATTTCATATAGCGATCGTTTATCGCTTTCCAATTGAGGTTGGTCATGAATCCCGACAAGTAGTCGGGACGCTTGGGTCCCCATTGGCGGTAGTAGGCATGCTCAAAGACATCGACCACCACCAGAGGCACCGCCCCCCACACCGCACCGTTGTTGTGGAAATCGCAGAGATAGTTGTGGAGTTTCTCATCGGAGGGGTCCCAACAAAGAAGAGCCCAGCCTAAGGAGGCTTTGGCCGCGGCCACGAAATCGGCCTTCCAATCATCAAAGGAGCCGAAATCGGCGTTGATCTTCTTGGCCAGAGCAGAGTTGGGGTCAATATTGTCGTCCCCACCCATGTTCTCCCAGTAGATCTCGTGGAGGATCTGGCCGCTGGCATTGAAGGTCTCGCGGCGCTTCAGTTCTCCGTAAACGCTATAGTTAGCATTGGCCGCGGCCCGGTCCGCGGTCTCCAGGGATTTCTCGATCTCGTTGCGTTTATCTACATACCCTTTCTGGTGGGTGCCATGGTGCCACTCCACCACTTCTTTGGTGAGGAACCCTTTCTTCTCCAGGGCGTCAGAAGCCCAGGGAAGTGGTTTCAAAGCATGGTGATGTGCCATCTTTACTGCACCTCCTTTTAGATTTTGTGATTGCTAAGCACTCAGCCCTCAGAGTCTGCCATTTTTGGTCTTGGTTTGTCAAGGCAGGGACCTAGAATCTATTGC
>JACPPX010000078.1 GCA_016190785.1 Chloroflexota bacterium | reverse complement strand
CCCTCTACGGCGACCTGGACATCTCCACTATTGATCAGTTCCCCCCGGGAAGGAAAGAGATAACCACTCGCTGGCTCAGCCCCCAGGAGCGGGATGAGGCTTATGAATTTATCCGCGGGCAAGTGGCCGCCAGCCACCAGGCCTTCATTATCTGCCCCCTCATCGAAGAATCGGAGAAGATCGAGGCTGCCGCGGCCACCGCCGAATATGAGCGACTCCAAGGAGTGTTCCCTGATCTGCGGCTAGGGCTGATCCATGGCCGCTTGGGGGTTAACCAAAAGGATAAAGTGATGCGCGATTTTTACCAGGGAGACCTGGACATCTTGGTCGCCACCCCGGTGGTGGAGGTGGGGATCGATGTCCCCAATGCCACCGTGCTTTTGGTCGAAGCCGCGGATCGCTTCGGCCTGGCTCAACTCCACCAATTCCGGGGGCGGATTGGCCGTGGCCCGGCCCCATCTTATTGTCTCCTCCTCTCCACATCCCCTTCTTTCCAGGCCGAGGAGAGGCTGCGCATCATCGAGACCACAAGGGATGGTTTCCGTCTCGCCGAAGAGGACCTCCGCCTGCGCGGGCCGGGGGAGTTCTTCGGCACCCGCCAGAGTGGCCTGCCGCAACTCAAAGTGGCCAAACTCGGCGACCTCGCTGCCCTAGAAGAAGCACGGGAGGTGGCCAAAGCAATATTCCAGGAAGATCCCGGACTCGCCTCCGAGAAGTATCATGACCTGGGGGAGAAAGTGCAGGCCTTCTGGCTGGAAGCCAGTGAACCCAGCTAAAAGGGAGAGTGTATTGCCCCCCCTTCTGGGCGAGTGGTATAATCATCTCCGGAGCAGGAAATGACTACCGCCCTTTTCCCCGGGACTTTTGATCCGGTGACCAACGGCCACCTGGACATCATCCGCCGCGGGGCGGCCCTCTTCGATACCCTGGTGGTGGGAGTCTTTGCTAGCCCCAGCAAAAGCCTCCTCTTTTCTACCGAGGAGCGGGTGGATCTGCTTCGCCAAGCGGTTGCCGACCTAAAAAATGTAGAGGTCAAGGATTACAACCTCTTGACCGTGGAATTTGCCAGAGATGTAGGAGCCAAGGCTATCCTCCGCGGCTTACGGGTCATTTCCGATTTTGAACTGGAATCCCAGATGGCTATCACCAACCGTTCCCTGGCCCCGGAGATTGACACCGTGTGCCTGATGTACAGCCAGGATTATCAGTTCTTGAGTTCGAGCATCGTTAAGGAGATGGCCAAACTAGGAGGAGATGTCTCCTCGCTTGTCCCACCGCATGTGGCTATTGCCCTCCAAAACAAATTACGGGGCCTTAACGAAGAAGAGAAGGAGAAGATCAAAATTGTCTCCCTCAAAGACTGATCCCCTGAATAGCAAACTATGGAAATCTGGTATCTCATCGATCGCTTAGAAGAACTCCTCAAAAAGGGGAGAAAATTGCCCTTGGTCAGCGGCACGGTTGTCGACCAGGAAGAGGTATTGGAGATCATCCACCAGATGCGCACCTCCCTCCCCCAGGAACTCCGCGAGGCGCGGCGGATCAACGAAGAAAAAGAGGCCATCCTCGCCCAGGCCCGGGAGGATACAAAGAGTCTACTGGATAAGAAAGAACTATTGCATCGTACGGAGGAAGAGCGGGCGCGCATCATTGACCTGGCCCACCGCGATGCCGAAGAGGTGCGGCGGGGCGCCGACGAATATGCCCTCCAGGTCCTAGGACAACTAGAGGACCAGTTGGCCTCAGTGCAGGCCACGGTGCGCAACGGCCTGGAACTCCTACAACGGAGGAGAAAAGAAGGGAAATCGGGTTGAATTTGGCCGCATTCTTAGTGTATAATTTATAGGTTTTGCAAAAATGATAAGTTACAATGTCAGCCAACTCTTAAAGGAACCCATCGGCTCCGTCCGCTCCTACACCGTCGATCAAGAGGTTCCGGAACTCGATCCCAGCCTGGTGATGCTGACCCCCATCAGCGGCGGAGTGAAGATGTTGCGCACCGCGGCTGGGGTCTTGGTCACCGCCCATCTTCACATTCGGGTGGGGTTGCAGTGCGTGCGTTGTCTGGATCCGGTGGTGCGCGATGCCGACTTCTCTATGGAAGAGGAATTCCGTCCCTCGCTCGACATCCACACCGGCCTCCGTCTTCCTATTCCTCCCGGCGAGGCAGAGTTAGTCATCGACGACCGCCACCTCCTGGACCTCACCGAGGTGGTGCGGCAGGACCTGATCCTCAGCCTCCCCCCCTATCCTACCTGCCGCCCCCATTGTCGTGGCCTCTGCCCGGTGTGTGGCCAAAACCTAAACGACCAACCCGAGCATAGTCACCAGGCGGAAATTGATCCGCGGCTCGAAGTGCTCAAAACTATGAGATAGGAGAAGGAGTAAAATGCCCCCTACCCCTAAGAAAAGGTTAGCCAAGGCCCGCACCCGTTCCCGCAAGGCAAACTGGCGGCTGCCGGCCTTGACCCTGATCCCCTGCCCTAAGTGTGGCAACCTGCGGCTCGCTCATCATGTCTGCCCCATCTGCGGCACTTACCGCGGCATGGAAGTTGTGGAGATCGAAGTCAAAGAGGCGAAAAAAGAAAAGGGGAAAGAAGCCGGCTAATGGTTGGTCTTCCCCCTCGTATGTATGGCCGTGCAATAGACTTTTGAGCACGGCCACCTTTTTTTCGGGACGAGAATGCCTATAATTTCTAGCCATGGCCGATAAACTCGCTTTTCTTTTCCCCGGTCAGGGCTCGCAGGAAGTGGGCATGGCCCTCGACCTGTATCAGAATAATCCTGCCGCGCGACAGATCTTCGAGGAAGCAGACCAAAGCTTAGGCTACCCTATTTCTAACCTCTCCTTCCAAGGACCGGCAGGGACCCTCAACCTGACCATAAATACCCAGCCCGCTATCTTTACCGCCAGCATGGCTTGTCTCCAGGCCTTAAAAGCCAGCGGAGTACAACTCAAACCCCGATTTGTGGCCGGCCACAGCCTGGGGGAATACACCGCCCTGGTCGCCGCCGGGGCTTTGCAATTCGCGGAGGGGCTGCAACTCGTCCGCGAGCGTGGTAGACTTATGCAGGAGGCCGGGGAGAAAGCCCAGGGGGGTATGGCTGCCATCCTGGGACTAGAGGATCAGGTTGTGGAGGAGATTGTGCGGGAAGTGGATGGTGGCGAGCAGCGACTGGCGGTGGCAAATTACAATTGCCCGGGGCAAGTGGTTGTCTCCGGGGAAAAGGAGGCCTTAGAAGAAGCGATGCAATTGGCAAAAGAGCGGGGGGCGAACCGGGTGGTGGCTTTGACGGTGAGCATCCCCGCCCATTCCCCCCTAATGGCTTCCGCCGCCCAAGGTATGGCCACTGCCCTCCGCCAAAACCGGGCGGGAGAAGCTAAGATCCCGCTCATCGCCAATGTCACTGCCCAGCCTATTTCCTCGCCAGAGGATATACACCAGGAACTCATCGCCCAACTCCTCCTCGGGGTGCAATGGACGAAAAGCATCCAGCGCATGGTCGAAGAGGGGGTCACCGCTTTCTTGGAGATAGGTCCGGGACGGGTATTGGCCGGGCTGGTGAAACGCATCCACCCCGGTGCAAAAGTGTACAATGTCTCCAACCCCAAAACCCTGGAGGAGACCCTGGCCCGACTCTCGTCATAAGTAGTCTCCAGGTTTCGAACAGTTATTGAGGACTCGAGGTGGAAAGAAAAAGCATGGTTGATTTGACGGGACAGGTTGCCTTAGTAACTGGTGCCGGACGAGGCATCGGCCGGGCCATCGCCCTAAAACTCGCCGCCCAGGGAGCAAAAATAGTGGTAAATTACCAGTCCAATTCCGCCGCAGCCCAGGAAGTAGTAGAGAGCATCAAATCCTCGGGTGGGGAGGCCATCGCCATTCAAGGTGATGTGCGCAGTGCCGAGGATGCCCAAAAGATGGTGGATAAGGCTATAGAATCCTTCGGCCGACTGGACATCCTGGTCAACAATGCGGGAACCATCCGCGACATGCTCTTGATGCGCATGAAAGAAGAGGACTGGGATCTGGTCCTGGACACCAACCTCAAAGGTGCTTTCCACTGCACCAAAGCCGCCCACCGCCAGATGCTCAAACAGAAGTACGGCCGCATCATCAACATCACCTCCGTCTCTGGCCTGGTGGGCCAGGCCGGCCAGGCCAATTATTCTGCCTCCAAAGCGGGGCTCATTGGCTTCACCAAGGCCGTAGCCAAAGAGTTGGGCTCGCGGAATATCACGGTCAATGCCGTCGCCGCGGGGTATGTCCCCACCGATCTCACCGCTAACCTTCCTAAGGAGATCGTGGACATTTTCCTGCAACTCACCCCCCTCGGCCGCGCCGGTACCGCCGAGGATGTGGCCAATACCGTGGCCTTCCTCGCCTCCCCCGAGGCGGGGTTCATCACCGGCCAGGTCCTCTCCGTGGACGGGGGGATGATGATGTGAGCCCGGATTATGGCTAAAAAATTGTTTCGGAAAAAAGCGAGAAAAAAGGAAAGAGCGCAGCCGGAGATACCTCCTCCCAAAACTGCCGCAGAATATATCGGCAAAGTCATCGTTGCTCCCGAAGTCCTGGCCACGGTAGCCCGCAAAGCGGTTCTGGGGGTGAGGGGCGTATCCGGGATGAGCACTCTGGTAACGGGGAGTTTCAACCGCCTCCTCAAACGCGCCCCCGCCCATCAGGGCGTAAGGCTGGAGGTCAAAGAGGGTAGAGTAGCATTGGACATTTACCTGGTGGCCAAAACCAATGTCAATTTGCAGCGCATGGGCGAGGAGATTCAAAACCAAGTCTCCCGCGACATCCAGGAACTAGTGGGGATGCCCGTGGAAACGGTCAATGTCCACATCGAGGAGATAGAAGCGGCAAAAATCCCCAGGCCATCGCCAGCCAAGCGCACTTAGCACGAGTTTCTGGGAATGAAAATCCGGCACCGTGCCCGCGGCATAGCCCTTAAAACCCTTTACGAGGTGGATCTCGCCCGCCACCCCGCGGAGTCAGTATTGACCCGCCATCTGGCGGAGGATCCCCTGCCCGAAGAGGCTGCGGAATATGCCCGCCTCCTGGTCAATGGAGTGCTGGACAACCAGGAGCATTTGGATGAAATCATTGCTAGCATCGCCCCGGATTGGCCGACCTCACAACTGGCGGCCATCGATCGCAACATCCTCCGCCTGGCCATATTCGAACTCCAGATGCTCCCCGCTACCCCGCCCAAGGTCACCGTCAACGAGGCGGTGGAATTGGCCAAGGAGTTTGGCAGCGACGGCTCCCGCCGTTTCGTCAATGGCGCCCTGGGCACGCTTTTGGCCAAGCCCCAGTTGCTCTCGGCCTAGAGTTTTGAAAACACTCTCCGGTGTCGAAAGCGTGGATTAGGGGAAGCATATGTAGGGGAGGTCCCGATTAAGTGCATCGGGACGGCCCCCTAATCCCCTCTCCCCTTGAGGGAGAGGGATAGGGTGAGGGGAAATCCCTTCGCCCCCTTGGGGGAGAAGGTGAGGATGAGGGGGTGTTGTCATTCTGAGTCCCGACGAAGACGGGACGAAGAATCCCCGAGGCGGCTCAGCCGCTAGGTCGAGTTTCCATAGCCGCCCCAACTGGAAATTGGAAACTGGAAACTAATTGGAAATTGGACACTGGAAATTGGCAATTATCTCCATAGAGTGAGACGAGGGTAGTAATGGACTTCCTAGGAGTAGGTCTGGGAGAGGTTCTCCTCGTGGTAGTGATCGCCCTCATTGTCCTCGGCCCGGAGAGGCTGGTGGAAAGTGCTTCCTCCCTCGGCCGCTTGGCCGGGGAACTGCGCCGCGCCTCCCAGGAATTCGCCGACCAAATAAACCAGGAACTAGAAGCACCTCCGCCAAGCAAAAAACCCTCTTCCCCTAACCAGAAAACTCCCCTAAGATAGATTGCTAGACTCCGATGAGCCAGGAAAAGCGGATGTCCCTTCTCGAACACCTCTCGGAACTCCGCTACCGGCTTATCCTTTCCCTCCTCGCCCTGGGGGCAGGAACGGTTATCAGCCTCGTCTTTGCTAGAGAGATCTTCCAACTTCTCCTCCTCCCCGTTGGCGGTGGCACAGTTATAGCCCTCAATCCCACCGAGACGATCGTCGTCTATTTCAAAGTTTCCATCCTCAGCGGCCTGGTCTTGGCCATGCCGGTAATCCTCTACCAATTCATCCGCTTCCTGGCCCCCGGCCTCACCCCTCGCGAAAAGCGCTACTTATACCTCCTCGTCCCCGCCGCCTCCCTCTCCTTTGCCTTGGGGGTGGTCTTCGCCGCCTCGGTTATCCTCCCCTTTGCGGTGAACTATCTGCAAGGATTTCTCAGCGACGTAGTCACCCAAACCTGGGCTATTTCCCCTTACATCGATTTTGTTGTAACCTTTCTCTTGGCCATGGGCCTGGTATTCGAAACCCCTTTGGTGATCTTCTTCTTAGCCAAGATCGGGATCGTCACCCCCGCCTTCCTCAGCCACTACCGCCGCCATGCCATTGTCCTCATCGCCGTCATCGCCGCAGTCATCACCCCTACCCCGGATCCTTTTAATATGATGTTGGTTATGCTCCCTCTTTGGGGTCTCTACGAGGTTGGAATACTCCTAGCCCGATTTGCGAGGTGAGGCATGAACCGCATCCGCAAAGTATCGAGCAAAATAATCAGCGAGCAAGAAGCGGTGGAGACCTTCGTCAAAGATGGAACTCGACTACGCTCGGGAGGCATCGCCGTGCGCAAGCCCTTTGCCCTGCTCAATGAGGTGGTTCGGCAACGCAAAAAGGACATCACTCTTTTGCTCTCCGGATTTACCGAAGATGGCGATATTCTGGTCGGGGCGGGAGTAGTCAACAAACTAGAAGGCTCCTACTTTGGCCTGGAGGCCCTGGGATTGGCCCACAACTACCGCCGCGCCTATGAGCAGGGCATCCCCCAGAAAATCCTCATCGAGGAATACTCCAACTTTGGGATGACTATGCGCTTCATGGCCGCCGCTATGGGCCTGCCCTTTATGCCCACCAAAACCCACCTCGGCTCCGACCTGGTCAAATACAATGTCCTCCGTGAGAAAAAGGCCCATGTCCTGGAGGACCCTTTCACCGGAGAAAAAGTGATGCTCCTCCCCGCCTGCCACGCCGATGTGGCCTTGGTCCACGCCCAAAGATGCGACGCGGACGGCAATCTGCAAGTCTGGGGCCAGATTGGCGACGACGAATGGGGATGCCGCGCCGCTAAAGTGGTGGTGGCCGAAGTAGAAGAAGTGGTGGACGAGAGTATCATCCGCCGCGACCCCAACCGCACCATCCTCCCCGGGTTCATGGTCGATGCCATTGTCATCGCTCCCTTCGGCTCTCATCCCTACCAGTGCCAGGGCTACTACGACCTAGACCTCGAATTCCGCAAGATGTATGCCTCGATGACCAAGACCCGCGAAGGTTTCCTGCAATATCTCGAGGACTGGATCTATGGCGTGGACAGCCACCAAGAGTACCTCAAGAAACTAGGCTCGGAGCGACTGGAAAGGCTCAAGGCCAAACCCTATTTTTCCGAGCCAGTGAATTACGGGTATTAGGAGGAAAAATGCCGTTGGTCAAAATCCACCTCCCCAAGGGTAAATCTAAAGAATATAAGCGAGCAGTCGGTGATGGAGTTCACCACGCACTGGTCAAAGTAGCCAATGTACCACCCGACGACCGGTTTCAATTGTTTTTCGAGACCGAGCCTCAAAATGTTATCGCCGACCCCAACTATGGGAAAGCACAGCGTTCTCCCCAACTGACAATCATTGAGATCACTTTCAATCTCGGTCGCACTCTCGAGACCAAGAAAGCCCTCTATGCCCAGATAGTCAATAATCTGGGCGCGGAACCAGGTATCCCGAGCGACGATGTGTTTATTAACTTGGTGGAAGTACCCGGCGAGAACTGGTCCTTTGCCCACGGCACCGCTATGTACGCTCCGTGAGCCCATTTAAATGACCCTACCCTACACCTTAGCCGAACTTATGGCCGTCCACGCCGGACGGCAGATCAAAGACGGAGAGGTGGCCTTCATCGGCACCGGCCTCCCTATGCTGGGGGCTATGCTTGCCAAAAGGCTACATGCCCCCCATGCGGTGATGATTTATGAGTCGGGGGTCATTGACGCCCGGCCCAAACGCACCCCCATCAGCATCGGAGATGCCTGTCTCGTGCCCGACTCGGCCATGCTCGGCGGACTCGTCGAAGCCATTGGTTTTCTCCTCCAGGCCGGGCATGTGGACCTGGGCTTCATCGGCGCGGCCCAGATCGACATCCACGGCAACATCAATACCAGCGTGATTGGCGAATATCACCATCCCCAGGTAAGATTGCCCGGCTCCGGAGGGGCCAACGATATCGGTAGCCTGGCCCAGCGCATCGTGATTATGCTGGCCCAGGACAAACGCAAATTCGTGGAAAAACTGGATTACCTCACCACCCCCGGCTACCTGTGGGGCAAAGGGGCCAGGCAGGAAGTGGGCCTCCCCCGCGGCGGCCCGGCGAAAGTGATCACCAACCTGGGGATCTACGGCTTCGACGAGAATCTAGAGATGTATCTCGAATCCTACCATCCGGGAATAACCATCGAGAAAATCAAAGAGAATGTCTCCTGGGATATCAAAATCTCGCCCCAGGTTCAGGAGACCGAGCCGCCGACCCCGGAGGAGTTGCGTTTACTGCGAGAAGAGTTCGACCCCCAGGGCATCTTCCTAGGTGGGAGAGAATAGGATTAACCAGCAGACCACGCTCGACTATTAACTCTTGAAGGAGGAACAACTCGCTATGCCTGATCGCGTAATCATCATGGGTGCCGCCGGCCGCGATTTCCACAATTTCAATGTCTATTTTAGGGATAACCCGAACTACGAAGTCATAGCCTTCACTGCCACGCAAATACCTAATATCGAGGGCCGCACCTACCCTGCATCGTTGGCGGGACCGCTCTATCCCCAAGGCATTCCCATCCACCCCGAAGAGGACCTGGAGGACTTAATTGCCCAGCACAAGGTGCAGCAAGTAGTTTTTGCTTACTCCGATATCTCCCACGAGTATGTTATGCACAAAGCCTCCCAAGTTCTCGCCGCCGGGGCCGACTTCCGCCTCCTGGGCCCGGAAGCAACCATGCTCCAAAGCCGCCTGCCGCTGATCACCGTGGGCGCGGTGCGCACTGGCTCCGGGAAGAGCCAGACCACCCGCCGCGTATCCCAGATTTTGCGCGACCTCGGCAAAAAATTCGTGGTCATCCGCCACCCCATGCCCTACGGCGACCTGGTCAAACAACGCGTGCAACGCTTCGCTACCTATGAGGACCTAGACAAATACGAGTGCACTATTGAGGAGCGGGAGGAGTACGAACCCCACATCGCCCGCGGCACGGTGGTCTTCGCCGGAGTGGATTATTCCCAAGTCCTCGAGCAAGCAGAGAAGGAGGCAGAGGTAATCCTGTGGGATGGAGGCAATAATGATTTGCCCTTCTTCCGCCCCGACCTGCACATCGTCGTCGCCGACCCCCACCGCCCCGGTCACGAGATCCGCTACCATCCCGGGGAGGCCAATCTACGGATGGCGGACATCGTGGTCATCAACAAAATTGACACCGCAGAGGAAGAGAATATCGAGGCAGTGCGAGAGAATATCCAGAAACTAAATCCCCAAGCCCGAATCGTTGAGGCCGCCTCGCCCATCACGGTCGAGGACGGGAGCGAAATAAAAGGCAAGCGAGTCCTGGTTATCGAAGACGGCCCCACCCTGACCCACGGAGAAATGGCCTATGG
>JACPPX010000072.1 GCA_016190785.1 Chloroflexota bacterium | reverse complement strand
TGGTGGAGGAGGCGGAGGCTTTGGCTAATCCCAACCTAGGAGAAAATTAGGATGATAGGGCAAGGACGGCTCACAGGCATATTGCTCATCCTGGGTGGGATTGCCCTGGGGAGTGTTTGCAGCCTCTGGCTCGTGGGCAATGTGGGGAGTGGCCAGCTGCAATTCACCGGTTTCATCCTCGGCTTGGCCGGAATCTTAATCCTCCTCGTTCTCCCTCTTATCGGGGCTGGGGTTTACCTATTCATCCGTGGCGGCCAGGAGGTCAAAGAATTCGCAGAGGTGGAAAAGGAACAGAAGTTGCTCAATATGGTCCAGACCCAGGGCAAAGCCCGGGTGCAAGATTTAGCCCTGAGCCTCAACCTTACCCGTGACCAGGTTCGGGATTACATCTACGATTTGGTGGGCAAGGGGCTTTTCATCGGTTACATAAACTGGCAGGATGGAATACTCTATGCCAAAGAAGCCACCCAGATGCAGACTACTAAGTGCCCTAACTGTGGCGGGGTACGAGAAATGGTGGGCAAAGGTGTGGTAAAATGCCCTTACTGCGGTTCTGAGCTTTTCATCCCATAAGTCATTGGCCTGGATTCTGGCAGCTGTGAGCAATGACTAGAAATCGAGAAGATTAGGAGGCGGAGATGGAAGTAAAAGAGCAGGTTATGGGATCAAAAAATGCTTTTGAAAGAGTAATGGGGGTTATCCCCGGTTACCATGGTTACAAAGAGAAAGAGATGCGCCGCGAGGCAGACAAGCTGTTGCGCATGCATTTGGCGCGGCGCTTTGAAGAAGAGAGGACTCATTTGGGTCTCCTCCAGACTCGACTTGCTGACCGCGGGAAGTTGAAAGCGCTGGTGGCCATGGAGCGAGCCATGCTCAAACTGCAACTCCTCATTGACCGCATGAAGGCCGCGGCCTATGGCTACTCCGGATGGTTCGACGCCCTAAAAGTTGGTGAAAAAGAATTGGATGCCCTGTATGTTTTTGACCAAGGCCTAGTAGAGGGGTTGGAAAAAGTTTCAGCGATGATCAAACAAGCAGAAAATGCTACCGAGGATGTGGTCCTCCAAGCCATGGCCGAGGATCTCCTTACTCTCCTCGATGGCCTGAATAATACTTTTACCAAGAGACAGGATGTGATCATCGCAGAGCAAAGCAGCAGCAAACCAACCACAAGCGCATAGCCACCGATAGCAAAAAAGGAGGGAAAATGGCTCGAATCTTTGATGTAATCGAATTTATGGATGACACCGGACGTGAGATCGTGCACCGCGTGCCGGAGCAGGGCGCGGGGGATTTCCGCATCGGCTCGCAACTCATCGTCCGCGAATCCCAGGCCGCGGTCTTTTTCCGCGACGGCAAGGCCCTCGACACTTTCGGTCCTGGCCGCCATACCCTGACCACGGCCAACATCCCCCTCTTGATCGATCTCATCGGCGGAGCCTTCGGTGGCCAGTCCCCTTTTAAGGCTGAGGTCTTCTATGTCAACCTGCGGGAGTTTGTGGACATGAAATGGGGGACGGCAGAACCCCTGGCCATGCGCGACCAGGAATTGGGGATGGTGCGGCTCCGCGGCTTCGGCACCTACTCGATGCAAGTGTGGGATCCGCAACTCTTCGTAACCAAGATCTCGGGCACGCAAGGCCTGTACACCACCTCGGAAGTCGAGAATTTCCTGCGGAGCATCATCGTCTCTAACCTCACTGATCTTTTAGGTGAGACGCAGCGCTCTCTCTTTGACCTGCCCAGCGTGTACGAAGAATTGGGGGCCGGAACCAAGGCCCGAGCCCAGGACGATTTCAATTCGCTGGGCTTGGACCTCAAACTCCTGTTGGTGGCCAACATCTCTACCACTGAGGAAACAGCCAAGGTAATTGATGAGAAGGCGGCGATGGGGGCCGTTGGCAATATGCAGGCTTACCTCCAGTTCAAGACCGCCCAGGCTATTGCCCGCGCCGCGGAGGGCGGTGGCGGCGGAGAAGCCGGAAGCTTGGCCGGGCTTGGTGCCGGGCTGGGAGCGGGGGTGGGCATTGGCACAGCTATGGCCCAGGCCATGGCCGAGGCCATGCGCTCCGGCCAGCCTCAGGAGCCCCCGGCGGCGAAGATGACCAAAGCCCAGATCCAGGAGATGCTTGATGCTCTGGATGTGAGCCTGGCCCAGGGCAAAATCAGCGAGGCCACTTACAATAGCCTTAAGGCAAAATGGGAACAAAAATTAAAGGATGCAGGGCAATAGGGTCGCTTCTGTTAAACAAATAGAGGCCGGGTTATAACCCGACCTCTATTTTTGCTGTTTGTAGGGCAGATGGATTTGCGTGCTATAATGCTCCCTCTAGAGGGCAAATGAAGCGTCGCGACGGCCGGGCAACGGACCAACTGCGGCCGGTGACCATTACCCCTAATTACTTGGATTTCCCTGAGGGTTCGGCTCTTATCCAACTGGGGGGCACGCGGGTAGTGTGCACTGCCACGATTGAGGAACGGGTTCCGCAGTGGCTGCGCGACCAGGCTCAGGGATGGGTGACCGCTGAGTACGCCATGCTCCCTCGCTCCACCGTGGAGCGCACTCCACGCGAGACCCGGGGTTTGGGGGGCCGCACCCAGGAGATCCGGCGGCTTATCGGCCGCTCGTTGCGCGCTGCCGTAGATCTCCGTCTATTAGGAGAGAGGATGGTGACCATTGATTGCGATGTCCTCCAGGCTGATGGCGGCACCCGCACCGCAGCGATCAGCGGGGGATATGTGGCGATGGCCCTGGCCCTGCAAAAAATGATTCGCCAGGGCGTACTCTCCTCGGGGGTGCTCAAGACAGCAGTGGCAGCGGTGAGCATAGGAGTACTGCAGGATGAGCCTCTCTTGGATCTGACCTACGATGAAGATGTTCAGGCCGAGGTAGACTTCAATGTAGTCATGACCGCCAAGGGGGAGTTTGTGGAAGTCCAGGG
>JACPPX010000071.1 GCA_016190785.1 Chloroflexota bacterium | reverse complement strand
GGCCAGATGAGACCACTCATCAGATGGATAGCGGGCTTCTTGATCACTAGCGGAGCGGTGGTGGGCCTGTATGCTCTCTGGGGTGGGGTGGGTTGCTGGGGTGCGGCTATCCAGTGGGTGTGGCAGGCCAGTGCGCGTACAGTTTCAGGAAATGCCCTAAACTTAAATTGGGTAATCACTTATTTCTTGCACCTCCTTCGTCCTGATGTTTATGGTCCCCTGATGGATGGGATGTCGAAATACATCGAGGGTGATCTACCCTGGCTGCGGACCATCAACGTATTCATAGTAATATCGGCAATCCTTTTCTTTTTGACCATCTTTTTCCTTCGGGGAAAATCTCTCTTCGATTTCAACCTTGCCGCTTCCGCTGGCTTTCTGGCCTATTTCCTCTTCGGCTATAATGTCCATGAGAACCACGGTTTCCTGTTGTTGGTCGTTTTCACTTTTATGGTATTATTGCGTCCCAAAGAGGTATATTTTTGGTTTCTCTTGATGGTGATCAGCCTATTCAACCTTGCAAATCTACTCCTGTTCTACGGACTCACTGGGGAGAGGGAGGTGAGCCGGGTAGTTATGGGATTGGACATGTCGGTGCCTTTGGCGATGCTCTACATTTTGTTCTTTATATTTTTTGCCCGGGATGTAATCCGCACTATTGGTCGTGAGACAAGTGAGCAGCCGGCTTAGATAATGACGGAGATGAAGTCAGGGTTACTTGCCCAGAACCTGGAATCATACCTGCGGTATCTTGTGCAGAGAGATACATCTATTTACACCCGTCGCAATTACCAGCGGGAGATCTCCGAGTTTCTGGAGTTTTTGAGGGAGGAGGGCATCGCTTCCTGGGAGATGGTGGAACGAGGGAAGGTGCATCGCTATCTCCTTCGCCTCCATGCCCTGGGGTACAATAAGGCGAGCATTGCCCGCCGGGTCTATGAAATCCGGGCCTTCCTTGAATTTCTGCAGAAGGAAAAACTCATCCCTCCGGAACTGGGGGAGCGGCTGGATAAATTGTTCATCGCTCCTAAATTGCCAAGACGGTTGCCCCGCTATCTTGAGGAGGAGGAGATGGCCCGGCTGCTTTCTGCCCCTGACTCCTCCTGGCTGGGGATGCGAGATCGTGCTATCCTTGAACTCCTCTATGCCTCCGGGGTGAGGGTCAGTGAGCTGGTCAATCTGAATTTGCAGAATCTTGCCTCTTCTGGAGAATTGAGGGTTATGGGCAAAGGACAGAAAGAGCGAATAGTGCTCCTGGGTAGGCCGGCGCAAGAAGCCCTAGGCCTCTATTTGACCGAGGCCCGTCGGCATCTTCTCGGAAAAAACTCAGGCACCGCCCTCTTCTTGAACCATCTTGGCGGGAGGCTCACTCCAAGAGGGGTTCAGGCAGTCCTGGATCGCCAGGCGCGAGCCGCCGGGATTCAGAGGCAGGTCACTCCGCACCTCCTCCGCCATACTTTTGCCACCCATCTCCTAGGAGGGGGAGCGGATCTGCGGGTGGTCCAGGAACTATTGGGCCACGAGAGTTTGTCCAGTACCCAGATCTACGCCCATGTGCCCCACGGAAAAGCGCGGGAGGTGTACCTACGGGCCCACCCCCTCGCCCAGGAAGAAGGGGAATAATAAGGTTTAAGGAGGGTAAGGTGTCAGTGTTTAGTTATCTCAAATTGATGTACAAACCCGAAGAGTTCTCCAAATCTGAAGATGACTTGGAAAAGATGCTGGCCCTGGCCCAAGGGCAGAAGGGTTTTATGTGGGCCGAGGTCACCCAGCCGCGGGAGGATACAAATTCCTGGGTCATACTCAGCGAATGGGAAACAGTAGAGGACCTGCGGGCCTGGGAGCATCATCCCGACCATGAAAAAGTAATGGATGAGAATAAACCTCGCTTTCGAGAAAAAGAAATACACCGGCGTTTTCAACCCTGGGTCAAGCCGGCGCAACCTGCGCAGGGATAGTTGATGACACGGGGGCTACAACTCCAGATGGGCATAATTTTGAAAGAGAGGATGAGTGTCTCGATTAGATAAAATCAGGCAAGTTCTACAAAAAGAGGGGCTGGAAGCTCTAGTGGTCACCCAGCCGGAGAACAGGCGTTATCTCTCCGGATTCACCGGATCGGCGGGAGCTCTGCTTATCTCCGCGGAAGTAGCCCGGATTTTTGTGGATTTTCGCTACATAGAGCAGACCAAGATGCAGGCTCCCGAGTTCAAATTGATCCGCGAGGACCGGACCCAGGCTCTGCATAAAGAATTTGCAAATACCTTAGCCACTTCCCTGCGAGAACTGGGGCTGCGGCGGGTGGGGTTCGAAAGTGAGCACCTCCCAGTGCACCAGCACATTGCTTGGCAGGAAACTTTGCCTGGGGTTGAACTGGTCCCCACCACTAGTCTGGTGGATGACCTTCGAGCAGTTAAGGACTCTGGAGAACTGGAACTCATCCGCAAAGCGGCTGCCCTCACCGATGAGTCCTACCAACATCTTCACAGTGCACTTCGTCCGGGACTTAGCGAGAGGGAAGCATCCTGGGCGGCCGAGTCCTTTATGCGCACCCATGGGGCTGAGGGAGTAGCCTTTGAATTTTTGATCCAGGCCGGTCCCCACGGTGCTTTGCCCCACTGGACGGCAAGCGAAGAGCCGATCCGGAATGGTGCTCCTTTGATTATCGATATGGGGGCCAGGTTAAATGGTTACCATTCTGATCTCACCCGCACCCTGTTCCTGGGAAATTCTAATTCCCAATTTCAGAAGATCTACGATATCGTGCGCAAGGCGCAGGAAACCGCTTTGCAGGGAATACACTCGGGGATGAAAGGTGGGGAAGCCGATTCCCTGGCGCGGAAAATAATCGAGGAGGCGGGATACGGGGAGTTCTTTGGCCACGGACTGGGCCACGGCGTGGGGCTGGCCATCCACGAAAAGCCATGGATTCGGAGGGGTTCCGAGGATGTGCTCCGGCCGGGGATGCTCATCACAGTGGAGCCAGGGATCTACCTCCCGGGCTGGGGTGGGGTGCGCATCGAGGACCTAGCTCTGGTAGTGGAAGATGGACTGGAGGTTCTCTCCATGTCCAGTAAAGATCCTTGGCGGAAATGAGCGCTAGGATATGTTTTATTCGGTGCTGGGTAAAGGACGAT
>JACPPX010000065.1 GCA_016190785.1 Chloroflexota bacterium | reverse complement strand
TTCGTGCCCTTGCCCGGGGCGGACTCCACGGCGAGGGAGGCCTTTATCATCTCCGCTCGCTCTCGCATATTTAAAAGTCCGAAGTGCATCCGCCGCTCGGAAGCCTTCTCGGCTTGGGTAACTTTGAAACCCCGGCCATCATCCTCCACAAAACAAACCAGATAGCCTTTCTCACCCTGTAAGCGGAGGTGGATATTTTCCGCCTGGGCATGCTTGCGGGCATTGGTTACCGCCTCTTGCAAAATATCGAAGATTGCTTCTTCTTTCGCGAAACCGAGGCGGCGGGAAAAGTCGCTCAATTCAAGATGAATTGCGACCCCTTCTGCTGGAATCTGCTCGGCATAGGCGCGCAGGGCGGCGGCCAGACCCTCGCTTTCCAGTATCAAGGGACGGAGTTCGAAAAGCAATAGACGGGCCTCTTGTGAGGCCTTGAGGGCCAGAGTGCGCAGGGATTCTAATTCATCGGGTACCAATTCCGGGCGGGCCTGGAAGAGGTTGCGGACATACTCCAGGCCCATGGCGATAGTGCTCAGCCGCTGCACTGTGCCATCATGAAGATCTCGGGCCAATTCGCGGCGGACATCCTCCTGGGTACGGATGATGCGGGCCTGCTCTTCACGCAATTTTGCGGTCAACTGCTGGCGCTGCTCCTGAAGAATTTTTACTTCTGTTGATAACCAAGCCAGGTAGCCCATGCCTTGTGCCCAGCGGGAAAGGAAAAGGGTCTGGGGGCGAGCAAGCCTTCTCCCCGCTGCCCGCACTAAGGCCACCCAACCCAAGTCCCTTTGCCCAACTCGCACCGGCAAAATCAAAATATTGTCTTTTGCGGGAAAGGCCGCAGGCGAGGGCTCACCTTTTTTCAGGGCTTCCCGCAAAGGAGGAGGAATGCGGCCGCGGGTGACTCTTTGGGGAAGCGAGCCATGGATATAAACTGCCCCCGCCGACCCACCGATACTCTCGAGCAAAAAGGCGAGTCCTTCTTCGAGAACCGCCGCCGCACCCTGGCGGGCGGCGAGGGACAATAATTTGTCCCAGGGGAAATCTTCAGCCATTTTGCTCATTATAGCATGGCAACTCGACGCCGCAACCTGGAAAATTCCTTGACAAAAGAAAGACTCACCCTTATCTTTTATTGTCGCCTTTCAACAATTTCAATCTTCAATTGCTAATATGCCTGCAAAAGATTTCCCCGGCAAAGGTCAAGTCGCCATCCTGCGCACCAGTCCCCAGACAGTACTCGAGGACTATGCGCGGTTGCTGCACCTCGCCGAGTACCAGAGAAACATTCAGCCGGATAAAGACACATTACTCAAAATCAATCTCTCCTGGCAAATCTGGTATCCAGGCTGCTCCACTCCCCCCTGGCAATTGGAGGGGGTGATCCGCACTTTGCTTGATGATGGCTTCACCCGAGAACGGCTCCTAGCCGCCCACAACCGCACAGTGGTGGTGAGTGCCCGGGAGGGGGAGATAAACAATCGGCATAAGGTAGTGGTTGAGCGCTACGGGATTAAAAACCTGCACATCTACGAACCGCAGGTGGAGTGGATCACTTATCAACCCAAAGAACGATTTATCGTTCTCCACGACATTTACCCAGAGGGAGTGCGCATCCCCAAGGTCTTCATCGGGAAAAACATTATCCAACTACCTCAGACCAAGACCCATGTTTTCACCACCATGACCGGGGCGATGAAGAACGCCTTTGGGGGGCTGCTCAATGAGCGGCGGCACTGGACGCACAGTGTGATCCATGAGACCTTGGTGGACCTTTTGGCAATCCAGCAAGATATCCACCCCGGCATTTTTGCGGTGATGGATGGCACCTTTGCCGGTGACGGGCCCGGCCCGCGGGCCATGCGCCCCCATATCAAAAATGTGCTCCTTGCTTCGGCGGATCAAGTGGCTATTGATGCCACCGCGGCCAAAATTATGGGCTTTGATCCCCTGAGCCTAAAATTCATCCGCCTGGCTCACGAGAAAGGATTAGGGGTTGGAGATCCGCGCCAGATCACCATCCTCGGTGACAAGCAGGCGGCGGAGGAGAACTGGCACTTCTCCGGTGGGGAGGATACTTTTGCCAGCCGCGGCCAGAAGTTGATTTATCACGGTTTCCTCAAGCCCTTTGAAAAATTGTTGCTCCGCACCCCGATCGTTCCCTGGGCCTATCTGGCCTCCAATCTTTATCACAACTCCTACTGGTACAATGTCCACGGCCGCCGTCGCGCCGAGAAGATGCTGGAGACCGAATGGGGGGCCTTGCTGAAGAGTTATGGAGAGCCGGAGAGAATAGAAAAAATTAAGGATGTGCCCGTCGGATGGTGAGTGCCGTAGCGCTGCCCTGGAGGGCTACGATCATCTACGGATAAGTGGAGCGAACTCGTCAGTCCTTAGCCCGACGCTACATCTCGGACAACATGATGATAATAGTTGATCTGCACATGCACACCAGTTTCTCTCGAGATTGTCGTGTCCCGCCGGAAACAGTCGCCGCCACTTGCCAAAAGCGAGGGTTGGGAGCGATTGCCGTCACTGATCACAATACGATTGCCGGGGCTCTGGCGGTGCAAAAGATTGCCTCTTTCCCGGTGATAATCGGCGAGGAGATAAAAACCAGCCGCGGGGAGATCACAGGCCTATTCCTGAAAGAAGAGATACCCCGTGGGTTAGAGCCTCGAGAAACCATTGCCCGCATCCGCGACCAGGGCGGGATCGTGGGCGTCCCCCACCCCATGGACCGACTGCGCCGCTCCGTGCTCCGCTTCGGCTCGCTGATGGAGATCATTGATGAAGTGGATTACCTCGAAGTGTTAAACTCTCGAGTAATCATTCCTCAGGATAACAAAAACGCCTGGGCGTTGGCCCAGGCACGGAAAATCCCGATGAGTGCCGGCTCCGATGCCCACACCGTCTATGAGTATGGAAGGGCCTATGTGGAAATGCCGGAGTTCAAGGGGCGGGAGGATTTTCTAGCAGCCCTGCGCCAGGGGAAAATTGGGGGCGGGCTTAGCACCCCGCTAGTTCATTTTGCGTCATCGTGGAATAAGATCTATAAACGATATTTTCAACAAGCAACGCAACGATAATGTCTTCCAGCAGCCTCATAGCGACTGCCATGCCCAGCAATGAATTGAATGTCGTAACCGGGGCTTTTCTTTTCACCGGCAAGTATATTACCAGCCGGCTAGTGGCCCAGGGCAAAAGAGTAATTAACCTCACCGGTCATCCCCATCGAGAACACCCCTTCGCTGACAAGGTGGCATCCTCACCCTTCAACTTTGATAATCCTGGCAAACTTGTTGAGAACATTCGTGGTGCTACGACTCTTTACAACACCTATTGGGTGCGTTTTCCCTACGGGCAAGTTACCTTCGAGCAAGCGGTAAACAACACGAAAATACTTCTGAAAGCGGCAAAAGAGGCAGGAGTCAAAAAGATTGTGCACATCAGTGTATCCGGTGCTTCTCTAGACTCTCCGTTACCCTATTTTCGAGGCAAAGCATTAGTTGAAAAGGCGATTATGGATTCAGGGTTTGCCTACACCATCGTTCGCCCCACTATGACTTTTGGAGCAGAAGACATCCTAACCAACAATATCGCCTGGTTTCTGCGCAAGTTTCCTTTTTTTGCCATACCCACAGGAAACTACCAAATCCAACCTGTTTTTGTAGGAGATGTAGCAGATATAGTCGTACTTGCTAGTCAGGAAATTCACAATATGATTGTAGATGCAGCTGGCCCGGAGACTTACACTTTTGGGGAAATGGTGAGTCTTATCGCAAAGAAGATCGGCAGTAGAACCATGATTGTTCCAGTGCCGTCAGAAATCGCCCTGCTCCTTATCAAGTTTTTGGGGTTACTGGTCGGGGATATTGTGCTTACAAGGGATGAGATGGAAGGGTTGGTGGCGAACCTCCTAGTCTCTAGTGATCCCCCTAGGGGAACAACACACTTCAGTCAATGGCTGGATCAGAATTCAAAGAATCTGGGAACCCACTACTCCTCTGAACTGGAAAGACACTATCGTACCGTAGCCAAACATTAATAGCTACTTTTGAAGGTTATGAAGAAAAATCGTCTTGTAGGGCGTCACCACTCCCCCGGCAGTTCACTCTGCTGGGGGATTTTTTTCTTGCGGTGGACAGGATGAGATGGGAGGGTTTTGTAGAATTCGGGGAGGCCCTTGTGGATCAACCAGGTGGCGATTTCTTCCAGGTGAGCCTTGTATTTCACAAAATCCAATTCGTCCACCGGCATAACCAACACCGGGCAGAGGGTGAAATTGGCCACCCATTCATTGTAGAGGTTGTTTAGTTGCTCTAGATACTGAGGTGTAACATTCCGCTCGTAATCCCTCCCCCGCGAAGTAATGCGCCGCATCAGGATAGGCACCGAGGCTTGGAGATAAAGCACTATATCCGGAGGAGGAAGGAATTGGGTGAGGGTTTCATATAGATCGCGATAGACCCGGTAGTCCCGCTCGGCCATGTCCCCTTGGAGGTACAGGTTCTTGGCGAAGACCTCGGCGTCCTCATAGACACAGCGGTCCTGGATTACTGAATGGGGGCGCTGGATGATCTGGTTATGGTCGTGGAGCCGGTGGGTGAGAAAGAAGACCTGGGAGTGGAAAGCCCAGGTTTTCATCTCTTTGTAAAAGTCGGCGATATAGGGGTTCTCGGCCACCGCCTCGTAGAATGGCTCCCAGCCTAGCCGCTTAGCCAAGAGTTCGGTGAGGGTGGATTTCCCCACTCCCATGTTCCCGGCGATGGCGATAAAGCGCTTAGTTACTTCCATAGTTCCAAGACCGGAATCA
Source organism: Chloroflexota bacterium (assembly GCA_016190785.1). GTDB lineage: Bacteria > Chloroflexota > Anaerolineae > UBA7937 > JACPPX01 > JACPPX01. The sequence continues at coordinate 1,154 of JACPPX010000065.1, read as the reverse complement.
ACCCACTTCGGGCAGCGGGGGTTGGTAGGGGCGCAACTCCAGCGCCCCGCGGATGCGCTGGGCCACGGATTGGAGGAGGGACGGGTTATTCACATAGTCCAAATCATTGGTATCAATGGCTAGTACTGCCGAATCATGATAGTTGGCGAAGAAACTCTCGTAGGCCCGGTTGACATTGTCTATATAATCCCGATCCATATCCCGTTCATAACTCCGGTCGCGAAAGGTAATGCGCTGCATCAAAGCATCTGTGTCGGCTTGGAGATAGACCACCAGATCTGGCACCGGTATTTTCTCGGCGAGGATAGCGTGCATCCTTTCATACATCTCCAACTCATCTCCTTGGAGGTTGAGGTGGGCAAAGAGCCGGTCCTTGGCGAAGGTATAGTCGCTGATCAGGGAGGAACGGGAGGTAGCGGCGGGGACCACATCGTGCTGCTGGCGATAGCGGCTGAGGAGAAAAAAGACCTGGGTCTGGAAAGCATATCGCTCCCGATCGGTGTAGAAAAGGCGGAGAAAAGGGTTTTCTTCGAAGATTTCCAGGAGTATCTCCGCCTGGAATTCCTCTCGCAGCAAGCGGGCAAGGGTCGTTTTTCCAACTCCAATCGCCCCCTCGATGGCGAGGAATACTCGTCTCTTGCCCTTTACCATTCCCCTACCTTGGCCTCCGCCAGGGTCTCCTCATAGACCGCCCGCGTCTGGACGGCGATGTGCTCCCAATTGTACTCTTCGGCCGCGATTTCATAAGCAGCATCGGCCCGCATCCGGGCCCATTCCGGATGTTCCAGAGTGTGGATGATACCCAAGGCCAGAGATTCCGCATCTCCGGGGTAGACGGTGATCCCCGTTTCACCGTGGCGCACTACTTCGGCCAATCCTCCCGCTTTCGAGACTACCACCGGCGTTCCGGCAGCCATTGCTTCCAGGGCCACGATGCCAAAAGGCTCGTAAAGGCTGGGAAAGACGCAGAGGTCAGCTACTTTGTAGAGTCGGTCGCGGTCCTCGTTGCTGATATACCCGGTGAAAACAAAATTTCGAGCAACTCCCAATTCCTCAGCCCTCTTTTTGATATCCTCCTCCATGCTCCCCGTTCCGGCCATAACAAATTTGACATCGGGAAATTGGCCCAGGACACGGGGGGCGGCCTCCACCAG
>JACPPX010000070.1 GCA_016190785.1 Chloroflexota bacterium | reverse complement strand
TGACATCCCACTCCAACCACACATTGTTGGTGGTGCTCGTGGATTTGGAATCTATCACCGTGGCATCATAGTCGGCGGCGGCATTGTTCCAGGTGGCAGCCGACTCCGACCATGAATCAGTGACTCGGTGTACATCGTAGGTGCGGGAAGCCACAGGGGCAGAATTCATAAAAACCCGCAGGGTAGCGCTCTCGATAAAAGCCCCCGCGGGTACTGAAGAGAGATCAAATTCTATTATAGTGCGGCGGTTGTTGCCCCCAGATTTCGAGCGGACCTTGAGATCGACCAACGAGCCATAATTGTCATCTGGGGTATCTTCCTGGAGGTGGGTATCTTGGGAGGTGGAGATGGTGCTTGAGGCGGCAAGAACGGAGGAAGAAATGGGCTGAAGCAAGGCAAAAAACAGCAGGATCAGGGTTAGGATCTTGCCCCAAACCTGCCCAGATCCCGAAATCCTTCTAGGCTTCTCGTGCCTATTTTGCATTCGTAATCCCGACAAGATATTTTCTCGCTCATCGAACAATTAAATCATCACTATCGTCAACTATGTGATGTTTTTCACAATCGTTTGGCCAAAAAAATAATCGCCCGGATGCCTAGTGATATAACTGTATTTCCCCCCTACTGTGATGTCAACTTTTCTCCCAAATATCCGATACACAAGCAGTTCAGGATTGGTATCTGCCGGGTTAAATCATCAAAAATGCGCCCGGAGGGACTCGAACCCCCGACGCGCAGATTCGAAGTCTGCCGCTCTATCCGAACTGAGCTACGGGCGCTCATAAAAAGGGGTGAGCGGCGGGATTCGAACCCGCGATCTCCTGGGCCACAACCAGGTGCCTTAAACCCCTCGGCCACGCTCACCAAGACCCAGTCTGATTATCGGTAGACTTCGGTTCTTAACCCCCACCCTCTTTCAGGCTACGCCCCCGGCAGGAATCGAACCTGCAACCTACCACTTAGAAGGCGGTCGCTCTTTCCAATTGAGCTACGGGGGCCCGCATCACCCCATTTTAAGATTGTATTCTAATCTCCCCCACCCGTCAATGGTAAGGTCGCTCCTCTGGCCCTGGATTTGAAATCCAGGGCCCAGGGTCTTTGTCGCTTGCCATGCCCCGCACGATACCCAAACTCAGGAAGAAGAGAAATGCCAGGTCCACCAGAAAGTAGGACTGATCCACCAAGCCGTGAGCCAATCCCGCCACCATACTTGCCATCAAGCCGATGACTATCACCCACTGGCTCTCGGTAAGTGCGTGGCTTTGCAAAAGCCGGAACCCACTGCGGAAGAAGCCGATCACCATCCACAAGAAGGTCACTACTCCCGCTATACCTAAACTGACCCACCAGTGCAGCAAGAAGTTATGGGGATGGGAGAGGTCCGGCTCCGGCCAAGCGCCGGGCTTGATATAGCGCGGATACTGGTAGAGAAAGTTGTCCAAGCCTACCCCGAAGAGGGGGTGGTCGCGGATCATATCCAGGGTCGATTCCCATAGTTGCAGCCTCAGAAAACCCGTGCCCGACTCCAGATCCAAAAGCGAAGCAAAGCGTTCTGTGCCAGTGAGGGGGACGAGCAAGAGCAGCGCCAGAAACATCACCCCCAGAGCCACTACGAAGGTACGGCGCCCTTTGAACCACGCCAAGAATAAAACGGACGCCGGGACTCCAAGAAAAAGAGCCCCTCGCGAATAGGTTAAAAACAAGGCTAAACCTATCGCGACGGCAGATAACAAATATGACCAGCGTTTTTTGCTCTCGGCGCCAAAAATTAGGAAAGCCAGGGCCAGGGGCAATGCTCGGCCCAAGAAAAGAGCCAGATTATTGGGCGAGCCATAAAACGCATGGATACGCCGCACCCCCTCGGCGGTGATCACCTGGTCGGTGAAAAAGTATTGGAAGAGGCCGATCAAAGAGAGGAGGACAGCAGAGACGAGCACCGCCTGGACTAGGCGCGAGATTTTGGTCTCATCGAGAGGCATTCGGGTCAGGAGCCAATAGAAAATGACTGGCTCGAGGATCACTACTCTGAATTCGCGTAGGCTGACCGTCAGGTTCTCGGAAACCCACAAGGAGACAACACTCACCCCCAAGAAGAAAAGCACCGCCCAGTCCGGAGCGGAAAGGGCTCGAACCCCATCCACAATACGGTCGCGGAGTCTTGAAACTAGACCCGACAATGTGAGAGATACTAGGAAGCCTTGTTTAAGATAGGTTGAAACCCAACCTCTCAGGAGCCAAGCGGTGAAAGTTACCAGGGTCAGGATCTCCACCGAGGCAAAGTGTTTCCCCAAAATCTCTTTAGGCAAGAGATAGAAAGGGATAGTAAGGACGATATAAAACAATCCCCAATCTGGTCGGAGATAGATTAGGGAAAAGGCTATGGCTAATGCCAAAATAGAAATAGGCAGCCAGGGAGAATCGTAATACACGATCACAACAACCCCAAGGAGAGCCCCCTGAGCTAGGTCAGGAAGATCAACAAAGGGTCGGGAAAGCCGTTTCCCTAGACTGAGAACTGGGGGCGAGAGCAGAACTCGGCTAAGTCGCCAAGTAATAACTAGGCCCGTCCCGGCAATCAAGCCTAGCGAGAGATAGATTGGAGTAAGACCAAAATCGCGGCGGATTACGATCCCTATCACCTGGACATCACCATGTTCAGGCGTCAGTTGTAAAGTGTGCTCAGCATAGGGAAGCCCAGTTACTATGGTGATCCTTCTCTCCCCGGTGCCCTCCAACAAAGAGATCGGCGGGTATGATTTATCATCGACTTTCACCTCGGCATGGAATGGCGGATGAATAGTGAGTTCCAGCCGGGTACCTTTGAATTTTATGGTTACTGTTCCCGGCACAACATCGAGTTGATAACTACCAGGGAAAAGAGGCGAATCCTCAGCCCACTCTGCTACTTCACGATAAATAAGCCGCAGGGAGAAATCGGCATTCAAGATCGCGAACCCCCACATCGGATCGTCGGCCGGAGCATCAGGCTGAAGATGCATTAAAATCATCGCACCCATCCAAGGCCACTCATCCATTGCTCGCTCCAGGGCGGCAATAGTACGCGCGGCTTGCACCTCCTCCCGGTCACTACTCCAGGGGGATGGTGCTCCCGCCCAATTTTCAGGTAAAGAATTCCACCCGAATTCCACGGCCCAGACCGGTTTCTCGCCATCACGATAAGTGAGCATCACATCCCGCAAGAGCAGAGTTCGGGAGAAATTGGTGATTTCAAGATCAGCAGGGCCATCCGCCTCGCCCCAGAAACCATAGGGCTGGATGGCCAAGATGTCGAAGAAATCCCTGGCCCCCGCCCGGTACATTTCCTCCAAAAATTGGATGTCGCTCATATTCTTTCCGCCGGCCTCTATGTTGGGAGCCAAGCCGGCATTCAAGATGACTGCCTGGGGATCAATCTCTTTGATGGCCTGGTATGCACCGCGCAAAAGATTCGTATATCCCCTCGAATCAACGAACCGCTCACCCCAATGGGGATAAATATTCGGCTCATCCCATATCTCGTAGAAATCGATCCTCTCCCCGTAGCGCTCAGCAAAGACACGGACAAAACGGAAGTAATCCTCGAAATCTCGAGGAGGGGCTTGGGGATAATCTTCATCCCGGGCCCAGGCCGGGGAAGTGTCGAGGACAGCAACGAGGGAGGCGCCAGATGGGGCATAGGTGTCCACGATGAGATCCCACGGTTCCCAATTGAACTGGCCGGGCTGGGGCTCAATCTCTGCCCAGGTGAAAGTCTGTCTTATCCAGCGGAAACCGCCTTGTTTGATCAGGGGGTAGATGGTAGTGCGTAGAGTAGCGAGGTCATACTGCTCCAAGGCGACATTGACCCCCAGGGGATAAACCGAAGCCCAGGGGTCTTCCAGCGGCTCACCGTAACTAATCCCGGCATTTGCTTCTTGCTGCTCGGCAAAAATCTCCCAGCCGAGAGCGCCAAAGATGAGCAAAATGGCGATATAGAAAGCAACCCCGAGCAGTGCTCGAGATAAACTGGTATTTTCTGCTCCTCGATGGCTCAATTTTTTACTCCATTCCGAGGATTCTAGTCTAATGCGTATGGGGGAGCAAACCTGGGTGTGCTATAATTCTCCGAAAGGCTACGGAAATGTCCAAGGCAGATCAAGATATCGAGCGAATTCTGGGCCGGGGCGTGGCGGAGGTCATCGTCCGCGAGGAGTTAATCCGACTGCTTAAGACCAGCCCCCGCCCCCTGCGCATCAAATATGGGGTGGATCCCAGCCGCCCCGGCCTGCACTTGGGGCATGTGGTCTGTTTCCGCAAACTCCGCCAACTTCAAGACCTGGGGCATCGGGTAATCGTGATTATGGGCGACTGGACGGCGCAGATCGGGGATCCCAGCGGCCAATCCGCTACCCGCACTATGCTCACCGCCGAGGAGGTGAAGACCAACGCCCAAACCTACCTCGACCAATTCTTCAAAGTAGTGGATCTCAAAAAGACCGAAGTGGTGTGGCAAAGCACCTGGTTTGAAAAGTTCACTCTCAAGGATGTGATAGACCTTGCAAGCCGCTATACCGTAGCCCGCATGCTGGAGCGAGATGATTTTGCCAAGCGGTATGCCCAGGGAATCCCCATCGCTATCACCGAATTCCTCTATCCCCTTCTCCAAGCCTACGACTCCATCGCCATCGGAGCCGATGTGGAAATGGGGGGGACGGATCAAACTTTTAACTTTTTGGTGGCCCGCGAGATCCAGCGGGAGTTAGGGCAAGCTCCGCAACAGGTCATCACCGTCCCTTTGCTGGTGGGGACCGACGGGCAAATCAAGATGAGTAAGTCCGTTGGCAATACCATCGATGTCCTCGACCCCCCAGACCAAATGTACGGCAAAATCATGTCCCTCCCCGACGCGGTGATGATGGATTACTTCTGGCTCCTCACCGATGTTCCCGAGGATGAACTGCAGGATACTCGCCAGGATATGAAAACTGGAAAGGCTAACCCTCGTGATATCAAGATGCGGCTGGCTAGGGAGATAATAAGCCAATTTTATTCGGTGGAAGAAGTACAGAAGGCAGAAGAGGAGTTCATCCGCATTTTCAGTGCTCGCGAATGGCCAGAAGAGATGCCGGAATTCAAATTGGAAGAGGGTGGCTCTCGTAAGGTCGTGGATGTGATGGAGGCCAGCGGCCTGGTCCCCACCAGAAGCGAGGCGCGGCGGCTGATCCGCCAAGGGGGAGTACGTCTTGATGGGCAGAAAGTGGATGACCTGAATTTAGAGATACCTTGGAAAGAAACGGTGTTGCAAGTAGGGCGAAGAAAATTCCTGCGGATAATTCCCGGCTAATTCACTAAATAAGGCCTTTCGGAGGAGTTAGATAATCAATAGGGCGGGTAATCATACCCGCCCTGTACGCACATGATCAGCTCGATGGCAACTTCATGGAAAAGGAATGATGATCGGTGGCGGACCAGTAACATCAAACCCAATCTCAAATTGCCCGTCGGCCATTGTACTGGCCAGGCCATAGGAGTTTGTCCAAGTGAAACTGGGCGGGGCGGGGAGGGTGAATTGTACAGTGCCGAGCGAATCTGTCCCGAAGGCATCGGCATCAAAAGCCTTTACCTGAATTGTCAACTGGCTATTCAGCCCAAGATGCAACTCGTACTCTATAGGAAGAAGGATGATTTGAGCATCCCCACTGCCGAGGTCCAATTCCCCGGAGGTAGGCAATCTCTTTTTTACCCCGTTCACTTTAAACTCAAACCAGATTTCGCCATCCCCGCAGTCAATCACACAGAATGCCGCATCGCTATCGCTATCGTCGAGGATGTGAAAGCTGGTAAATTTCACCGTAACCAAGATAGTGTTGACCGTGATGGCGATAGATTGCTCCACAATGCTGTCGTCTAACTTCTTGACCCGCAGAGTATAGGTGGTAGTTGCTGTCGGGCAGACATTGCGGGTCTGACTCTCCCCGGCCACCCCCTCCGGAGCCCCACCCCCGGTGATTAGATAAACCTCTTTGATATTGTGAACATCCCAGTGCAAATCGGTGCATTGATCCAAGGTAATGCTTGTGTCATCGGCGGTGAAACTGATCTGGGCCACAGGGGTAGCCGTGGGAGTGGCAGTGGGGGTTGAAGTAGGCGTAGCCGTTGGAGAAGGAGTGAAGGTGGGCGCGGAAGTGGTGCTCGGAGTTGGAGTTTGGAGGGTAAGAGCGGTGGGAGTGGGGACTGGAGTCCCTCCCGCTATGCCCACCACAACCTCAACTGTAATTGCCGACGGCTCGCTATTTGACCCTGTTGAGTTAATGGCAATGGCCTGGAGAGTATGCGAGCCTTCCCCCTTTGCTTTCCACTGCAATAGACCGCTGAAACTATTCTGAGGGGCAGGGCTTACCGCCTCGTCCACCAACTCCCCATCAACTAACAGTTGGATGCGCTCGATATCTTGCCCGGTGGCCGAGGCGGCGACCACGACCTCATCGCCTTCGGCAAATTGAGAATCGGAGAGGGGAGAGGTGATGACCACTTGAAGGGTCGGTCCGCCACAGGCGGCAAAGAGGATGGAAAACATAAAGATAAAAGCAGCAAATAGGGAGCCACTCCCTTTGGCCATTTGCCTTCCTCTTTTCTAGGCCGCCTTACTAATTAGCATTTTAGCATGCGTCCACCAAAATGAAAAGGGCCTGCAGACAGAGTGCAGGCTCCTAGAGCAACGATAGACTTTATACTATGGGGCGAGGGCGCTGCCCTTCTCTGTGTCCAGCACGAAAATCAGTGGCTCACTCTCACCTTCCGGAGGCACGGAAATGTAGAAGCCGTTTTCCCCCTGCTGGATGGTCATCTCCACTCCCCGCTCCCAACCAACCCCAAATCCTATCCTCTCCCACAATTGGTTTTCGCACCACACTTTGCCAAAGCCGCGGATGGGGACCTGGAGATACTTCGATTGATCTTCAGGGGGCGGAGAATCCTGCTCGGGAATCATATCCTGGCAATCGAGGTGCACTGCCGGCTGGTCTTCATCCCAGGTGTCAGGGTAGATGTATATCTCCGAGAGGCCGGTCTCCTCATCAAGCTTGACGACCAAATAAATAATGCCGATATCCTCCTGCCAGATCATATAGTTGACCAGCACATCGGTTGTATCTTCCATGATTGGATGGCGGAAAGTTTGCATAGCACCGAAGACAGTAATGGCTCGGCCCTGCGGACATTCCACTGCTGGAGCAGCAGGGTCCGCCAAGGATTCAGCCTCTTGCTGGATCTCCCTAAATTGCCGATCCAAGGGCCAACACTCCGGCGTGGGACTGGGGGCTGGAGTGGCAGAAGCGGCGAGAGTCGGAGTAGAACTGGGAGAAACAATATCTACGCTGCGCCCGGCCGGTCCCAGACAACCGGCGAGAGCAATGGAAAGAATAATTGGTATGGTTGCAATCTGTGATCTTAAACTTAGGCTCATATTTGCCTGATTTGGCAATCTCTGGAAACTCCAAAAGGAGACATCAGCACCTGAATTGTAGGCCTTTTTTGCCCTAGGACAAAGACAATAAATTAACGATTTTAAGAGCGCTGCGTTATGGGGGGCCATCTGACGGCAAAATCCACTGGAGATTATGCACTCCTGATTACACTTTTCTAATCGTTTTTATCTTCCTTCAGCCGCTTCTGCCACTGGTGGAGTTTGCTGAGCGCATCCAGAGGGGAAAGGGAATCGAGGTTCAAGGATTCCAGCTCCTTGAGCAAGGGATGGGGCTCGGTGAGGAAAAGGGCTAATTGCTCCGGCCGAGCGCGGTGTGGTGCTCGCTCCGCGGGTGTGGCCCCCTTCTCCAGTTCAACAAGGATCTTTTGGGCGCGATTGATCACTTCTTTGGGTATGCCTGCCAAGCGGGCCACATGGATGCCGTAGGAGCGATCGGCGCCGCCGGGCACGATGTGCCGCAGAAATATCACCTGATCCCCTTCCTCAACCACGGCGACATTGAAATTCTTCACCCGTGGCAAGAAGTCGGCCAGTTCAGTGAGTTCATGGTAATGGGTGGCAAAAAGGGTTTTGGCCTGCAGCCGGGAATGGTTATGGATGTACTCCACCACTGCCCAGGCGATGGAGATGCCGTCGTAAGTCGAGGTGCCGCGACCAATCTCATCCAGGATGAGCAGGCTTTTCTCCGTGGCTTGGTGGAGGATGTGGGCAGTTTCGATCATTTCCACCATAAAGGTGCTCTGGCCGGAGGCAATGTCTTCCCGGGCCCCAATTCGGGTGAAGATACGGTCCACCAGGCCGATCTCCGCCTCCTCGGCGGGGACGAATGAGCCGATCTGGGCCATGAGCACAATAAGAGCCACTTGTCGCAGGTAAGTGGATTTCCCAGCCATATTGGGGCCGGTTAGCAGGATGATTTGATCTTGCGAAGAGAGATAGCAGTCATTGGGCACAAAGGGCTCCTTGGGGACAGTGAGCTCCACTACCGGATGACGCCCTTCGCGAACAGTGATGCGATCACCTTCGCTCAAGATGGGGCGGGTGTAGCGATTGCGCACTGCCACTTCGGCCAAAGCAGAAAAGACATCGAGTTGGGCCAGGGCGCGGGCGGTCTGCATCAGCCGCGGAGCGAAGGCGGATGACTCTTGCAGCACTTGGGTGAAGATCTGGAATTCTAGTTGGCGGATGATCTCCTGAGCATTGAAGATCTGGGCCTCGTATTCTTTGAGTTCGGGAGTGATAAAGCGTTCGCCACCAACCAGTGTCTGCTTGCGGATGTAGTCAGCGGGGACGAGATGGAGATTGGCCTGGCTGACCTCGATGTAGTAGCCAAATACTTTGTTGAACCGCACCTTTAGCGATTTGATGCCCGTACGAGCTCTTTCCTGAGTCTCGAGATTGGCCAGCCACTCTTTTGAGCCCTGTGACAATTTGACCAGGGCATCCAGCTCTGTAGAGTACCCCACCGCTATGGCGTTCCCGCTTCCTAAGACCGGAGGAGCATCATCGGCAATGGCTCGGGCAATTAGGCCCACCCCTTCTGGGCAAGGGTCCAATGCATGGGTCACTGCCTGAAGGGGATGGCTCTCCTCCAAGTCGAGGGTGGAGACTAAAGATTTTATCGTTGGCACAGTCTCGAGAACCTCTTTGATGGCCAGGAGATCGCGTGGCCCGGCGATACCTTGCACTGCTCGACTGGTGAGCCGCTCTAAATCCCGTAGTCCTTTTAGGGCCTCGCGCAGTTCGATTCGCACTCTACCTGCCTGATAAATCGCCTGGACCGCATCCAGCCGTTGATTCAAGGCCTGAAGGTCTAATAGTGGCTGATTGAGCCACTGCCGCAGCAGCCGTCCGCCCATAGCGGTCAGGGTGGCATCCAGTACCCAAAACAGGGAGCCTTCTACTTTTCTTTCGTGGATAGTCTCGATTAGTTCCAAATTGCGACGGGTGGAAGGATCCAAGGCCATAAAGTTGCTGGTGAAGTAGCCCCGCAGGCTATCGATTTGGCGCAAGGAAGCGGGCTGATTCTGATTGAGGTAGTGGAGGATAGCTCCCGCCGCACCGATAGCCAGGGGCCGATCCCGGAGTCCATATCCTTCCAAACTGGCCACCCGGAAATGCTGAAGAAGTGTTTGCTCTCCTTCCTCCGGCTCAAAGCGCCAAGCATCAAAGGGAGTAAAACGCAGGGGGAGTTCTGCAGAGAAATCGATGCTCTGCGCCTTACTCGGAATAAGAGACTCGGCGGGGTGGAGACGGGACAGCTCTTCCTTTGCCCGCAGCAGGGCTTCTTCCCCTTCCCACTGGGTAGCCGCAAACTCTCCGGTGGTGATGTCGGCGTAAGCCAACCCAACCGCTTTATCTTGCGGGAAAATTGCGGCCAAGTAGTTGTTCTTTTTGGCCTCCAGCAGCCCGGGCTCGACCACTGTCCCGGGGGTCACCACCCGCAGTACCTCGCGTGGCATAAGTCCTTTCTCCGCCTCCTCCCGCACCTGCTCCACAATCGCCACCCGATGCCCAGCATTGATCAATTTAGCAATATAACCCTCCACGGCATGGTAAGGGACTCCAGCCATGGGCACTCGTTGCCCCTTGGAAACCGGACGGGAGGTTAGGACAATATCGCAGACCCGGGACACGGTTTGGGCATCTTCATCGAAAGTTTCATAGAAATCCCCTAGCCGGAAAAATACTATCGTCCCGGGGTAGCGTTTTTTGATCTGGAGATACTGCTTGCGCATCGGGGTGGTCATCTTTTTTCCCTCTAAGGATTCTAGCATCTTCGATTTCTTTTTGCATCGCAGCGCCCTTGCCGCGAGCCTTGCCCAGAAGTTATAATAGTCATCTCTATGATCGACTCCCAAACTGCCCAGCGTGTTTTGGACGAAGCCCTCCGCCGCGGCGGAGACCTGGCTGAGCTCTACCTTGAGGACCGCACTTCCCTTTCCCTCAACCTCGACGATTCCCGCTTGGAAGAGGCGGTGCAGGGTAACGACCGCGGGGCCGGAATCCGCGTCTTCTACGGCCCCACCGCGGCCTATGCCTATACCGATGACCTGGAACTTGAGAGCCTTTTGTCCACGGCCAAAGCAGCAGCCTCTGCTGCCAAATCGAGCAATGAGTCTCGGGTTTTGGATTTTACCCGCTCCCAAAGCCCTCTAGATTTTCCGGTGGCCAATCTATTCGACACCATGCCCGTCTCCGAAAAAGCCCATCTTTTGCACCGTCTGGATCAGCTAGCGCGGGGATACGATTCCAGGGTGAGCCAGGTCCAGGCAGGGTACTCAGAATATCAGCGCCGGGTGTGGGTATTTAATTCCGCGGGACTC
>JACPPX010000064.1 GCA_016190785.1 Chloroflexota bacterium | reverse complement strand
GTGAAAAGAAACCCCTTCAAGTCCAAGATCTTCAAGCGCATACAATCAGACAGAGATATCAGGCCAGAAGCTGCGTCTAACTCACGAGAGGTGGCAGCTAGTGGGCAAGGGGCAACAAATTTGATTCAACAGTTTCTTACCAAGGCTACCTTACCCCAAGAACAAGTTAAGCAGGTTCTGCTAGTGGGGCTGAATTCAATTTTTGAACCAGACTCTAGTTTCACCGAAATTGACATCAAACAACACGGTGAGGGGCCTTGGGAAGTTTTCTTGTTCGAACCCAATAAGGGTCGTATTCCATTGTCCCAATCCGGTAGTGGACTGAAAACAATACTATTGGTGTTAGTGCTTCTTCATCTAGTCCCCCCCAGTGAAAACAATAAGTTGAACCAGTACGTATTTGGATTTGAGGAACTTGAGAATAACCTTCACCCAGCTCTTCAGCGCCGTCTTTTCCTCTACCTCCGGAAAATAGCTCTAGAGAAAGAATGTGTGCTTTTTATCAGCACCCAGTCGAGCGTCGTGATTGACTTATTTAGCAGAGATGAACACGCACAGATTATCCATGTAACACATGACGGAGAAAAAGCAAAAGCTACGAGAGCGGTAACTTACATTCAAAATAAAGGCATCCTAGAGGATCTAGATGTTCGCGCAAGCGACTTACTGCAATCTAACGGCATCGTTTGGGTCGAGGGACCATCTGACAGGCTATACTTTAATCGTTGGGTCGAGGTTTGGACTGATGGTGAATTGCGAGAGGGTGTTCATTTCCAATGCGTTCCCTATGGAGGGAAGTTACTTGCCCACCTATCTGGAGCGGAGCCTGACCTAGAAAATGACTTAGTAAAAATCCTCAGGGTCAACAGGAACGCAATTCTTTTGTTGGACAGCGACCGCAGGCAGAAAGGTGCTCGCCTGAGTGCCACAAAGCTGCGCCTAATCAAAGAGATGGAAGAACTAGATGGGACACCCTGGGTGACTTATGGCAGGGAGATCGAACATTATATTCCTATAGAGGCCCTCAAGATTCGCTATCCCGGTAATTCGATCCAGCCAGTTGGGCAGTTTGACTCTTTTGCAGATTACCTAGATAAAATCAAGCCCGGTGAAGGGGAAAGGTTCGCCAATAATAAAGTCACATTCGCAGCCGAGATCTTGCCATATCTCGCTAAGGAAAATTTGAACGCAACATCAGACCTCGGTTCGAAGCTGGAAGTAGTCTGCCGCCTAATTCGTAAATGGAATAGCTCCCGACCCCCAGCATAGGCCAGAACGCGATTAATTTAGTCTCGTAAGCCCTTGAGACAGATAACTTTGAGACCAATTCTCGGAATCGTAACTATCATATATCTCCTCACTGCCAGCCTCTACGCCATAAACACTCCTCCCTGGCAGACTCCGGATGAGCCGGCCCATTACAACTATGTTGCCTATCTTGCCACTCAGGGCCAGTTGCCCGTCCTCCAGCCGGGGGATTGGGATCAGGCTTATCTCTCCCAACTGACCTCCCGCAAATTCCCGCCGGAGTTATCAGTCGCCACTCTCCGTTACGAGTCCCACCAGCCACCCCTCTACTATGCCCTGGCTGCGCCAATGTACCTAGCCACCCAGAACCTCTCCGAGAGGGAGCAGGATGTTGTCCTGCGCTTTTTGTCGGTGATCTTGGGAGGGATGCTTCTTTTTGCGGCTTATCGCATTCTTGAAATGATTTTCCCGGAGCGCCCCTTTATCCCTCTTACCGCGACGGCCTTCATTGCTGTCCTACCCCAACATATAGCCATGACCGCGGCGGTGAATAACGATACCTTGGCCGAACTGGTCTTGGCTGCAGTGGTTTTTGTCTCCCTGGTGGCTATAAGGGGAGGGCTGGGGCCCAGGCGTTCACTGATCTTGGGGGTGCTACTGGGGTTGGCCTTTTTGAGCAAGACCACGATCTATGTCCCAGCCCTTCTAGCGGTCGGTGCCGCATTCTGGTGGGGAGGGAGAGATTGGCGGCGGCTGGCGACAATACTGGGACTTGCCCTGCTCATCAGCGGGTGGTGGTTCATTCGCAACATGCTGACCTATGGAGGGCTGGACATCTTCGGCTGGGCGCGGCACGACTCTATTGTGCTCGGCCAGCCCACCACCCCCCAGTGGCTGAGCCAGTTCGGGGTTGGCGGAATAGCCTCCGCCTTTTTGACCACCACCTTTCTCTCCTTCTGGGGCCAGTTCGGGTGGATGGGGGTGGTGATGGACGAGCGAATCTACTTAGCCCTGTTTTTCCTCTCCCTATTTATTGTTCTCGGTTTTTTGTTGGCTCTGCGCCGCAGAGGTGAGTGGAGCACTCTGCAAAAGCGAAGCACTCTGCTTTTTGGGGTATGGTTGGCAATTGTTTTCGCCGCCCTAGTCTGGTACAACCTGCGCTTTGTCCAGCACCAAGGCCGGTATCTCTTCCCGGCCCTCATCCCCCTCAGCCTGTTTTTGGCCCTGAGCCTGGGATATTGGGCTAGTCTCCTAGCCCGGCTCTTCCCCAAGTCGGCAACAGTTCAGAGTAGCCTTAACTTGAGCGAAAGCATAATTTTTGCCGCCTTTTATTTAGGTTTCATCGCCTTAGACCTGATCGCCCTGTACTGGTTCATCATCCCCCAACTCACTCTCCCCTCGGCGTGATATAATAGGATTGCCGCGCTAGTAAAAGGAGGAGCAATGCACCCTTCTACTTTCTCCATTGTGGCCTATGACCCCTCGGCCGAGGAGTGGGGGGTGGGGGTTCAGTCCAAATTCTTGGCCGTGGGGGCCCTGGTCCCCTGGGCCAAGGCCAAGGTGGGGGCCATTGCCACCCAAGCCTGGGCCAATTTGTCCTACGGTCCGGAGGGACTGCACCTCCTGAACAGGGGGCTAAGCGCTCAAGAAGTAGTTGAGGAGTTGACCAAAGACGATCCTGACCGCGAGAAGCGGCAACTGGGGGTGGTGGATGGCCAGGGCCGCGCCGCTTCTTTCACCGGCAAAGAATGCCTCCACTGGGCGGGAGGCATCGTCGGTGACGGATTCTGCTGTCAGGGCAACATCCTGGTCAGCGAGGAGACGGTGAAAGCCATGGCTCGGGCTTTTGAAGAAACTCAGGGGGAGCTTGCCGAGCGGCTCATTGCCGCCCTACTCGCCGGACAGGAGGCAGGAGGGGACAGCCGTGGCCAGCAGGGGGCCGGGCTTTTGGTGGTCAAAGATAAAGGGAGTTATGGGGGGTTTATCGATCGCATGATTGATCTGCGGGTGGATGATCACCCCACCCCAATTCTAGAACTCAAGCGGATCTTGGAACTACATCGACTCTATTTTGGCCAGACCGATCCCGAGAAACTGGTGAAACTCGATGCTCCGGTAGTAAAAGAATTACAGGAGAGGATGAGCCGCACCGGTCACTATCAGGGGCCTCTCCACGGCGATTACGATGATGCCACCCGCCAAGCGCTGCGCAACTTAGTGGGGAGGGAGAACCTGGAGGACCGCTGGCGGGAAGACGAAATGATCGACGGGGTAGTGCTGAGTTATCTCCTCCAGCATTTCACTAAATAGCATGGAGCAAAAACTGGAACGCTATCTCCGCCAAGTGACTAATCCCCGTATCGGGGAAGAGGGGCAAGCCAAACTCTTGGCCTCTACGGTGACCATCATCGGCACCGGGCCACGGGGGAGCAAAGTTGCCGAGCAGTTGGCCCGCGCCGGGGTGGGCCGGTTGCGGCTGATAGATCGCGACTACATCGAAACCCACAACCTGGAGAGCCAGTCCCTGCTCGAGGAAAAGGACATCGAGGACGGCTTGCCCAAAGCGGTGGCTGCGGCCTATAAACTGGCGGCCATCAACTCCCAGATAAAGATCGAGCCGTTAGTGGCCGATGCCAATCCCCAGACCATTAAGCAACTCCTGGCCGAGGCGGAGGTGGTGGTGGACGGCACAGATAATTTCCCCACCCGCTATTTAATCAATGATACCTGTGTCGAGAGCCGAGTCCCCTGGATATATGGCGGAACAGTGGGCTGGGAAGGGATCACGGCCACGGTCATCCCCTATAAAACCGCCTGCCTGCGCTGCCTCTCCCCCCTGCTCCCAACGCAAAGCGCTTTTCCTTCCCCGGACACGGTGGGGGTGTGGGGACCGGTGGCCGGGGCGGTGGCCAGCATCCAGGTCAACGAGGCCCTCAAACTCCTGCTTGGCCTGGAGGATGTCAACCCGGGGGTGATCTATCTCGACTTGGAGCACAACAACTTTCAAGTTATCCAGGCTAAACGCCGCCCCCAAACCTGCCCGGCTTGTGGCCGCGCCCGCTCGGGTGAACTGGAAGAAGAGGACGGGCCCTTGGCGATCACTCCTTTGGGAGCGGACTCGGTTCAAGTGCGGCCGGTGGCCGTGGGCCGCTTCTCCCTCCCTCGCTTAGCGCAGAAGTTGCAATTCCAAGGGGCGGTGCGCTTCAACGAGTACATGCTCTGGTTCCAGGCGGAGGGGAAGCAGATTACCGTCTTCCCCGATGGCCGGGCAATAATCAAAGGGGTTGGAGATGAGAGCCAGGCGGTGGCCATCTACCACCAGTATATCGCCGACTGAGATCAGAAGCGCAGCCCTAACTCCCCTGGCCTGGGGAATGGCTTTTATCCGCCTCAGCCGGGTGAAGTTTCTGGGGGGGGCGGCCCTGCTCTATGTTTTGGGCACGACCATCGCCTGGTGGGAAGGTTGGGCGACCACGGACCTTGGACCATTCCTCCTCGGGCTGGTGGTCATGTGGGGAGTGCAACTCATGACCCACTATCTCAATGAGTACTTTGATTTCGAAACTGACCGCATAACCCAAAACCGCACCCCTTTCTCCGGCGGTAGCGGGGTCCTGCCCCAGGGCCTCCTCGGCCGCCGGGTGGCTCTCTTGGCTGCTTCTCTCTCTATTTTGGGGGGAGTGACTGCAGTTCTGGGCCTTGTTATAGTGGGACGGGCAGGAATCTCTGCTGTGGCCCTATTCGCTGTCGCAGCCCTCATCGGTTGGGGATATTCTTGCCCCCCGCTGCGGCTTTCTGCGCGGGGATGGGGGGAACTAGCCACCACCCTAACTGTTTCGTTCCTAGTGCCCATTTGGGGATACCATCTCCAGAGCGGTGCAGTTAGCCCCATCCTGATCCTGGCCGCTCTCCCCTTGGCCGCGCTACAGATGGCCATGTTGCTTCGCATCCACATGCCGGATTATGAGCCGGATCGGGCGACCGGAAAGCAAACTCTGGTGGTGCGGCTGGGGATTCAGGGGGCGGGCAGATTGCACAATTTTTTCCTAATCCTGGCTTACCTCCTGGCTCTTCTTGCATATTTCTTTGGGTTGCCAGCAATGGTAGTTATCCTCTTCTATTTGACCTTTCCCCTCGCCGCATATAATTGGGTGAAGATTCACCCACCCTTCCAAGAGAAAGATCTCTACCGGCTGCCTTTTTGGGGAGTGGCCCTTTTTGCCAGTGCCGCGGCGTCTGAACTGTTGGGCTTTATCCTCGATAAGGCTACCTAGGAGTCTGTCCGGTGGATAGCGCGGAGATCATGAAAGTGGGATTGCCCAAGCACATTGCCGAGGAGATGATCGCCCACGCCCAGGAGGAGGCGCCGATCGAAGCCTGCGGCATCCTGGCCGCCAAAGACGGGCGGGTGGCCCGTCTCTACCGCACCCGCAATGCGGATCAGAGCCCGGTGACCTACCGTATCGATCCCCAAGAACAGAGGAGGGTATTCGGCGATATAGAGGCCCATGGCTGGGAGGTGTGGGGTATTTATCATTCGCACCCTAACGGACGAGGACTACCCTCTCTCACCGATGTTCGTCGCGCCACTCTCCCCCAGGTCTATTATTTAATCGTCTCCCTGCAGCGGCCGGAGAAACCCCTCATCCGGGCCTTCCGCGTCTTAGGAGGGCATATCTTGGAAGAAAAAGTAGTGGTCGAGTAGCGAGCCTCGGTACCAGCGCTCGACGAGGAGGCCAATATGCCAGAAAGCAAATGGAAAACAACCCACCAGGACATCCTCCAAGCCATCGGTCAAACACCAATGGTGCGGCTCTCCAAGATTAGCCGCGGGCTAAAAACCACTCTCCTCGCCAAGCTAGAATATCTCAACCCCGGGGGCTCGGTGAAGGACCGCATCGGGATCGCCATGCTGGAGGACGCCGAGAAAAAAGGGCTGATCAAGCCGGGAGGAACAGTAGTGGAGGCCACCTCCGGAAATACGGGGGTAGGGTTGGCCATCGCCTGCGCCCTCAAAGGCTATAAAGCGGTTTTTGTCATGCCCGATAAGATGAGCGAGGAAAAGATAAGGCTTTTGCGGGCCTTCGGGGCGCGGGTGGTGATCACCCCCACCGCGGTGGAACCGGAGGATCCGCGGAGTTATTACAGCGTAGCCAAGAAAATTTATCACGATACCCCCAATTCTTTTTACGCCGACCAGTACCACAATCCGGCCAATCCCGAGATCCATTACCGCACAACCGGCCCGGAAATATGGCAGCAGACCGGAGGAGAGATAGATGCCCTGGTGGCGGGGATGGGTACCGGAGGGACCATTTCTGGGGCAGGCCGCTATCTCAAGGAGATGAGTCCAGGCATCAAAATCGTGGGGGCCGATCCCATCGGCTCGGTGTATTATGAGTACTTCAAGACCGGGAAGATGCCGGAGAGCCACACCTACAAAGTAGAGGGTATCGGCGAGGATTTTTTGCCCTCCACTATGCACTTTGAGGTGGTGGATGAGGTGATCCAGGTCACAGATCGCGACTCGTTTATCACTGCTCGGCGGCTGGTGCGGGAGGAGGGGTTAATGGTCGGCGGCTCCTCGGGGACGGCAGTATGGGCCGCGGTGCAATATGCCAAAACTCTCCCCGCGGACAGCGTGGTAGTGGTCATCCTCCCCGACTCCGGAGATCGCTATTTATCGAAAATGTTTTCCGATGACTGGATGCGGGAGAACCGCTTCTTTGAGACCCCCCTTCTGGAGGGGCAGGTAGAGGACCTCTTGCGCACCAAGCCGCGCATCGCGCTGGTCACCGCCCGGCCCGGCGACCGCCAGGCAGAGGTCATCGCCAAGATGAAGGAGTATGACATATCCCAACTCCCGGTGGTGGACGACGGCCGCTTACTGGGGATTGTCAGCGAAAGCGACATCTTCAGCCACATGCTCATGGGAGAGCACGACCCGGAGGAGACGATAGAAGAGGTCTACGACCGCAATGTGGAGACGGTCACCCCTCAGGTTTCCCTGGAGACCGTCTCCGAAATCTTCACCCGTGGCAATGTAGCCGTGGTGGTGGAGGACGAGACGGTGATGGGGATCATCACTAAGATTGACCTGATTGATTACCTGGCGGGAAGAATAAAGTAGCCCCGGGCTCTGGCGGGGCCATACTCATCAGCCCGATGTCTAGGAGATGTAGGCACATCGAGAAATTTCCTCTATGTTAGGTGGTGTGTTAAAATTGGGTCTATGAAAGAACTGGTCATTGACCAGGAAAAGGTTGCCGAGTTCTGCGAACGCAACGACATCGGCTATTTGGGGCTATTTGGCTCTCGCGCCCGAGGCGATTTCAGTGCAGACAGCGATGTCGATCTACTTGTGCACTTTGCCAAAAAGAAAAGCCTCCTCGAACTAGCACGAATTGAGAGAGAGCTCTCCGCACTATTTAACCAGCAAGTTCAGCTAGGCACCGAAGACTCCCTCAGCCCCTATCTGAAAGAGCGGGTGGAGACTCAGCTCAAGAGCATATATGAGCGAACGGGATGACCGGGTATCTCTTTTCGGTGCTGTCAGGAGTTGCCTCCTGACAGCCAGTGTCAGATGGTAACATCTGACACCACTGAATCACCAAGATTGACTTGATAGATTACTTGGCGGGAGGATAAAGTAGAGTTCGGCTTAAGCCCGACTCTACACCATGACTGACAGCCACTGCTGATTTTTAGTCGACTATAGTGACTTCGCTAGTCCACGGACTAACGCCTTCAAAAATTTAGTGCACAACCTGCCCATCCGGGGTCAGAAAAGTCAGGCTCAAAGATATAGGCGCGGGACGCTGAAAGTCAATAACTTCAAATCCTCTTTCCGTCGGTTCTACAACGATAACATAATCGGACAATATGTGCTTTATACTCAGCACCCGGTAATTCAGCACCCAAATCTCCGCCCAAACCTCCCGCCCTAGAGGGCCTCCCATTCCCAAACGGCTCTCCCGCCACCAACTATCACATTGCCATTCCAAATCAGTCGCCGTCCATACCCCAGTCAAGTTCCCTAGATCATATTCCAAACTGGCACTCCCATAGTGCATTATGAAGTTGTGAGTCCAGGCGTAGAGGATGTGCTCTTGCGTGTCTGGATCATCGGTGGCGTATCTGAGATTGTCCCACCATTTATTTCTTTGCTCCTCCTCAGAAGGGCGAACCCAATTCTCTGATTGTCCGCAAACCAAGAAAAAGGCTTCCTGCCCGTTGGTAAGAATCTCCCCTATCGGCCCGCCGATGGGAATGTCTGCTACAGATGGTAACAGAAGCTGCTCTGGCACATTTGTGGCCGGTGGTGTGGCGACAGGAGAGGGTAAACAGGCTGGAATGGCAAGCATGGCAAGAGCAACGGTAGTAAAAGGGCCAAAACCAGAAAGGGAACCCATCACCCTAGCCTCAACCTCGGCACCGCATCCAAATCCCACCCTGATCTCTGCCCGGCCTGGAGCCGGAACCAGCCCGCCGCCGCCACCCCCACCGCATTGTCGGTGCAAAGCGCCGGGGACGGGATGATGAGCGGCTGGGGGATGCGGCGGGCAGCCTCCTGGCGGAGGAGGGCATTGGCCGCAACCCCGCCGGAGACGAGAACCTGCTTGGCACTATTTTCATTGGCCGCGGCCTTGGTCTTCTCCACCAAAACATCCACCACTGCCGCCTGAAAACTGGCGGCAATATCGGCCAGGGTTTTCTGGTCTAAACCCTGAGCCCGGCCCTCGGCAAACCAGCCTTTATCTTTGAGCAGGCGGAGGACGGCGGTTTTCAGGCCGCTGAAGGAGAAATCGTAGGTCTCGGAGAGCCAAGCCCTGGGAAGATCGAAGGTCGAGGGATTGCCACTCGCGGCGGCTTTTTGAATGGCCGGGCCGCCGGGGTAGCCCATCCCTAGGATGCGGGCCACTTTGTCAAAGGCTTCCCCCGCGGCATCATCCAGGGTTTGGCCCAAAAGCCGGTAGTCATGATGCCCGGTCATTAGCACGAGCAGGGTGTGACCCCCGGAGACAATCAAGGCCACCAGGGGAAACTCCACCGCCGGCTGATCCTCCATAACCCAGGGGGTGTAGAGGTGGGCCTCCAGATGGTTGACCCCGATGAATGGCCGGCCGCTGCCCATGGCCAGACCCTTGGCCATGTTCACCCCCACCACCAGAGCCCCGGGAAGGCCAGGGCCGGCGGTCACGGCAATACCCTCCAGGTCCTCTAGACCAATCCCGGCTTGGGACAAAGCCTCCTGGACCACAGGCACCAGGTGGACCACATGTTTGCGGGAGGCGATCTCCGGATACACCCCCCCGTATTTGGCGTGGATCTGGGCTTGGGAGGCAACGATGTTGGATAGGATGCGCCGCCCCTCGGCCACCACTGCCGCCGCGGTCTCATCGCAGGAGGTTTCGATTCCAAGAACCAATTTTTCCATTGCTGCATTTATTATACTGCACCCCAGGATGATAAATTGCTCCTCCTCCTCTATTTATGCTAAAATGGTGGTCAATACTCCCCCACAATCTGGCGTTGGAATCGATGCGGCCAAGGTCCGGAGGGAGAAGCCTGGATATCTTAAGCGCTAAATAAGATGAAAATCGCCGCCATTGTCCTCGCTGCCGGAGAGGGGACACGGATGCACTCCGCAATCCCCAAGGTCCTCCATCCCCTGGCCGGGGAGCCCATGCTCAAGCATGTCCTCCGTGCTGTTTCCGCCCTCAAACCTCAGCCCCTAGTGGTGGTGGGGCCGCGGGGAAGGAAAATGCTGAGTGCTCTTGGCCCCAGCAAAAACTATCGTTATGTCGAGCAGCGGCAGCCGCGGGGCACCGGTCATGCCGTCCTCCAGACCGAACGGGCGGTAGCCGGAAAAGCGGATATGGTGCTGGTGATTTACTCTGATCACCCCCTCACCACCCCCCAGACCATAAAAAGGCTGATTGAGGCCCACCAGGCGGAAGGGGCAGTGCTCAGTTTTCTGGCCTTCCATCCTAGTGATCCTAGTGGCTATGGAAGGGTACTGCGGGATGATTATGGCCAAGTACGGGCCATCGTCGAGGAGGCGGCGGCCTCGGAAGAGGAGAAAAAGATCGGGGAGGCGGTGAGCGGAGTTTTGGTCTTCGATGATTCCTGGTTGTGGCCCAACCTGGGGCGGATCAAACCCAATCCCAAAAATGGGGAGATTTTCCTCACCGACCTAATTTCCTTGGCTCTTTCCCAGGGCCAGGGGGTGGCTGCCCCCCTGGCCGAGGACAACCTGGAAGCCACGGGGATAAATACCAGACTGCAACTTGCTCAGGCGGAGGCAGTGATGCGGGAGCGAGTGCAAAAGGCTCTGATGCTCTCGGGAGTGACCATTCTTGACCCAGCCTCAACCTTTATTGACACCACCGTTTCCGTTGGCCCGGATACAGTGATTCTCCCGGCGACCATAATCCAGGGGCATACCAAGATCGGCTCCCGGTGCCGGCTCGGCCCCCAAACCCGGATAATAGATTCAAGCATTGGCGATGGCTGCACAGTTGATTCTTCTACCCTGGAAGAGGCAATTTTGGCTGAAGGAGTGCAGGTCGGTCCCTACTCCCACCTCCGCCCGGGCACGAAACTGGGGAAGGGGGTCCATGTGGGGAACTATGTGGAAATCAAAGAATCAACCATCGGGGATGAGACCCAAATCGGCCACTTTTCTTACATCGGAGACGCCAAAATTGGCAAAGAAGTGAATATCGGAGCAGGGAGTATCACCTGCAACTTTGATGGAGTGAAAAAACAGCGCACGGTGATCGGGGATGGGGCCTTCATCGGCTCAGACACCATGCTCGTCGCCCCGGTGCGCGTCGGCCGCGGAGCCAAAACCGGGGCCGGGGCAGTAGTCACTCACAATCTTCCTCCGGGCAGCCTGGCCTACGGGGTGCCGGCGCGGGTGATGAAAAAGAAGGGCTGAAGCTAGAAAATTGTGATGGATCCTGCAAGTTGGCCGGAAATCCTTCTCACCGTGGGTTTTGTTCTTCTCGTAGGCCTGGCCGCCTCCGCCCAGGCCTCCCTCTCCCAAATCACCCGCCCGCATGCCAAACGGTTAGAGGATGGGGGAGTCAGCGGGGCATCCACCCTCCGCCTACTGGTAGAGGATGGTGAGCAAGTACACGCCAGCCTGTCTTTGCTGAAAGGAATATTTTCCCTTCTTGCCCTTTACTTCGGCTGGCGGCTTGCCCAGCGTTGGCAATTGGACTTTTCGGGCATAGTTCTCTCATTGTTCGGCATCACCTTACTTCTATTTCTTGTCCACTCCCTAGCCCGGGCTTGGGCCGCAGTCCATCCCCAAGCCACGGCCTTGGCCCTGGCCGGACCAGTGCAAATTTCCACTCTGCCCCTTCGCCCTTTCATCGCTTTAGGCCACGGGGTTGAGAGCCGGCTGGTCAAGACCCTGGGCGGGGAAGCGGCAACGCTAAATGCTGAGGAGGAGTTTCGGGTGATCGTCGGAGAGCACGAGGAAGAGTTGCCTATTGAAGAAGACGAGAAGCAGATGATCGCCAGTATTTTTGAGTTCGGCCAAACTATAGTGCGGGAGGTGATGGTCCCCCGCCCGGATATGGCTGCGGTGGAAGTGAACTCCCCCCTCAGCCAAGCCATGGACCTCATCATCCAGGCTGGCCATTCCCGAGTCCCGGTCTACCGCGGGGAGATCGACCATATTGTGGGGATACTTTATGCTAAAGATCTGCTGCGGACGATAAAGGACGGTTCGCTACAGGTTCCTTTGGAGAGCATCATCCGTCCCGCTTACTTTGTCCCAGAGACCAACAAGGTTGATGAACTTCTGCAGGACATGCAATCGCGGCGGGTGCATATGGCCATCGTCGTCGATGAGTACGGAGGGACGGCGGGGCTGGTGACCATCGAAGATCTAATCGAAGAGATTGTGGGCGAGATCCAGGATGAGTACGACACTGAAGAACCCAATTATCAACTGGTGAACCCCCAGGAGATCATCTTTGATGCCCGCATCGATCCCCAGGATGTCAACCGCATTATGGAATTAGAGCTGCCCACCGCGGAAGGGGACACCCTGGCCGGCCTGGTGCTGGGCCAACTGGGCCGGCTGCCCGTGGCTGGAGAGGAGATCTCCCTTCTCGGGGCCAAACTAACTATCCTTGCGGTTAGCGGGAGGAGGATCCGCAAGGTCAAGGTGAGCAAGTCAGCCGAACCTGCCTCCTCCTAATCGCGTCCCCAATTTTGCAAGGACTGAACATCCCCTTCCATATGGAAAATCATGAAGAGCCCCCCGTCCGCAATTTTTCTCTCATACTCTCTTTCCTGGGCCTGGGGAGCTTGGTCTTTTTGTTGGGCTTTTATCTGACTTTTGCCCGACCCTTAGGACGGGGTCCGGATGAATTCCTCCATCTGGCTTACATCCATCATCTAATCAACAATTGGCAATTGCCAGTAGCCACTCTTCCTGCGGAGGCCAATGTCGCAAGTCAAGAATCAGTCCAGCCGCCTCTATATTACTTGCTCTCTGCACTGACCCTCGCTCCTCTCCCCGGCTCTTTCTTCGAGGCTTGGTCCCGGCCTCTCATCAATATCTTGAATTTCACCGCCAAGCAAGGTTGGGCTCTGGAAAACTCACCGCTATTCGCTGCTCCCCCCGACCTCTGGCCTATGGCCACCCTAGTCAGCGGATACCTTCTGCGCATCCTATCCATAGTTCTGGGGATAATCGGATTTATCGCTTTGTACCTATTAGGCAAGCACCTTACCGGAAACTATTGGCTGGGGCTGGCCTCAGCACTATGGTTGGCCCTGACCCCAGCCTACTTGGAGACCACATCTTCCGTAACCAACGATGCCCTGCTCATCCCCTTGGCTGGCTTTACAATCTACTCCCTGTTTACCCCCGGAGATCGAAAAACACTCATCCTTGGCTTGCTGTTAGGGCTTCTGGCTTTGACCAAAGTTAATGGTCTGTTGCTCCTTCTGCCAGGGATAATAGCCATGGCCAGTCCCCAAGAGTATAGGCTGCGCCGGGTTGCGACCATCTTGCTGCTAGTGGCCCTCATCGCCGGGTGGTGGTATCTCCGCAATCTCTTTCTTTATGGAGAGCCGAGTGGCATCTCAGCAATGCTGGCCATCGAGGCGGAGAAAGGGGCCCTTAGCCCGGAGCCGTTGAGTAGGTCGCTGACAGAAGCGGTGGTCATTTCCCTGCAATCCCTCGTTGCCCCGCTCCGCCCCTACCTATTCTTAGGGGTTATTGGGCTCATCGGCCTTATACCTGCCCTGCGCCACGCGGAGAAGAAGAGAGTTATTCTCTTGCTGGCCTTTATACTCATTCTGGGGGGTGGGGCTTTCATATTGTGGGCGGGGGGATTCCCCCACGGGCGCAATGCTCGGCTTCTGCTTCCCGTACTGCCGGCATTGTCTGCTCTGTGGGCAATGGGCATGGCTAGTTTAGTACCTAAGCACTTCTATGCTCTGGTGCCGGGGATTGTTGTCCTGGGCGGGTTGCCGGGGCTTGTGGACGGCTTCCGCGCTCCACCCCTCTACGAGAACGCCTATCAGTTTATTCCAGTTCTCTCACCCTATGACCGGCCTAGCATTGCCCAACAAACTTCGGTATCCTTTGGGGAAAATTTAGTCCTGCGCGGTTATACTCTTGATGAGAATGGGAAGAACCTCTATGTCTCATTACTGTGGAGCCTGCAAAAGAACCCGGCAGAGGAGATATCAATATTTGTCCATATCGATAGAGCCGGTGGAGAGCGCACCCTGGCCCAGAGCGATACCTTCCCACCCTACGATACTCCCTATATCCGTTCCTGGCCCCGCGGGGTGGAAGTAGTGAATGTGCATCGCCTGCGCTTACCCCAGAGGCGCCCACTTTGGGTCCAGGTCGGGGCTTACCACCGCGAAACCTTGGAGCGGCTGGTGGCGGTGGACCAGAACGGTGAGCGGCTGCTCCATGATTTGGTATTGATTGATATTCTGGAGTGAGTAGTCGAGTATTGACATCACTCTCGAGAAAGGAGCAAAATGGACAATCAAGATTTAATCGCCCAAGCATTGCAGGCCCGCAAGAACGCCTATGCTCCCTATTCCCAATTTTCGGTGGGGGCCTGTGTCCGCGGGGAGTCAGGTAATCTATACACCGGAGCCAATGTGGAAAATGCGTCTTACAGTTTGACCATCTGTGCCGAGCGGGTTGCGGTCTTTAAGGCCGTGGCCGCTGGGAAGCGGAAGATCCGGGCACTGGTGGTGGCTTCCTCCACCGCCGCCCCACCATGCGGGGCCTGCCGCCAGGTCCTGGCCGAGTTTGGGGACCAGGATATGCAAATTATTGTCTCTGATCCGGAGGGAAAAACCAAAACCTACACCCTGGGACAACTAATTCCCCAAAGTTTTACTCGCGATTATCTCACTAAGAAATAGATAATCTTCGCCAAAAAACATATGGTATAATTGCCCAGACAAAAAGAAATGGCCATGGGCGAGGGTGGAGATCTCAACCGCAAAATGCAAGAGGTGCGGAGCATGACCGATGCCAAGGGATTCTCCGCGGATCAGGAGCGCATCTGGGAGATGTTGGCCCTGATCCACTCCGAGATCTCAGAGGCCACCGACGCCTATAAGAAGGGGCAGCCGGAGGAAGCGGTGGGAGAGGAGTTGGCCGATGCCTTGATCCGCATCCTTCACCTCTTTTCCGTGCTCGGACTCGACCCCGAAGCCTTGTATAAAACGAAGATGGAGAAAAACTGGGAACGGCCGTATCGTTATAACACTACACGGGGTGGATAATAAAATGATGGCCGGGCGGGAGAGACTGTATAGAACCGAGGGGATCGTGCTCCGCCGCACGGACACCGGGGAGGCGGACCGGCTGGTTACGGTCCTCAGCCCGGACCACGGCAAGTTGCGGCTCCTGGCCAAGGGAGCGCGGAAGCCCTCCAGCCGCAAATCCGGCCACCTGGAACTCTTCAGCCACACCCGGCTTCTGGTAGCCCGGGGCCGCACTTGGGACATAATCACCCAGGCAGAGACGATCGAGCCTTTTTTGGCTTTACGCCAGGATCTCCTCCGCACTTCCTATGCCTACTATCTTGCTGAACTAGTAGATAAATTCACCGCTGAGGAGGGGCTGCCCAGCCTTCCTCTCTTCCGCCTGCTGTTAGAAACCCTGCGCCGGTTGTGCAATGCCCCGGTCTTGCCCAGCGAGGCCCGGTATTTCGAATTGCAACTATTAGATCTGGCCGGTTACCGTCCCGAACTACGTTATTGTCTAAATTGTCACCGCCCGGTGAAGCAAGCCTTTTTCAGCCCCAGCCAAGGCGGGATCTTCGGGGCGGAGTGTGTCGGCGGCCACCAAGGGGTCAAGAAATTATCTGAGGGCGCCCTCTCCAAACTTCGGCTTCTGCAAACAGCGGCACCGCAACAACTTGCCGGACTGGTGCTCACCCCTGACGAGGAAAAGGAACTGGAGGACGTCCTGGGACGCTATATCTCTTACCTCCTTGAGGCCCGGCCCAAGTCGCTGGGATTCCTGAAGAAGATCCGTCGCCAAGAGACAGTGACCGTGGAGAATTTGCAAAAGTGAAAAACTCAAAGACAGTGGTCGAAACCATCACCCCCGCCCACCGTGCCCAGGAGAGTGGCCAAGCGCTGGATATGGAGACTCTCGTCTCCCTTTGCAAGCGCCGCGGATTTATCTTCCAGTCCAGCGAAATCTACGGGGGATTCGGGAGCACCTGGGATTATGGGCCGCTGGGGGTGGCCCTCAAGCGCAACATCAAAGAGGCCTGGTGGCGGGACACGGTGCAGAAACGCGACGATATGGTGGGGCTGGATGCCAG
>JACPPX010000069.1 GCA_016190785.1 Chloroflexota bacterium | reverse complement strand
TGGCCGCGGATATGGGGATAAAGGCCGGGGCTATGTCCAAGAGGACCTGCTCCAGAGTGATCCCCTTAATGAGGTGCACATAACCCGTCACCTGGAAAGGAGGGATCATGACCTGCACCAAGTGCCGATCCTTGGGGACATATTCCATAGGCCGCCGCCTCTGGCGAGCAACCCAATCTGGCGAAGTTTTCTCGAGGATCACGAGAAGGGTGGTCTCTTTGTTGACCTGCGCCCAGCGGGCGGAGAGGATCTCCCCCTGCGGTTTTTCCAGGGCAAAGGAGCGGACCGCGGAGAGGACGATCAACTGCGAAGCACTGTCATTAAGAAAGTCGGTTACCCGCCGGCCGTGGGTGAAGACCTGGCCGGATAGGCTGTGGGTTGAGGTGAAAAGCTCTACTTCCCAAGTTTCGGAGTGGAGGACCACGGCTTATCCTCTTCCTTATATCCCGAACCAAAAATGTTTCTTGACTAGATCCATATCGATCAGCAAACGCAAGAAGGTGCGGGTGACGATGATGGCGGTGAACATACTGACCCCCACTCCCAAGGCTAAGGTGAGGGCAAACCCCTTGACGATGGAGGCTCCAAAAAAAGAACCGAACCAGAAGAGGATGGCGCTGGTGATGAGGGTGGAGATATTGGAATCGCGGATGGAAGGCCAGGCGCGGTTGAAACCGGTCTCCACCGCCAGCCGCAGACCCTTACCGGAGCGGAGTTCTTCTTTAAGCCGCTCAAAGATAAGGATGTTGGCATCTACCGCCATGCCCACCGAGAGGATAAAACCGGCTATCCCGGCCAGGGTTAAAACCACGGGGACCAGTTTAAAGAGAGCAAGGACGATTCCGGCGTAAATCATTAAGGCTAGGTCAGCGAGGAGCCCGGGGAGACGGTAATACAGCAGCATAAACAGGACCACCATCCCCAAACCAATCGCCCCGGCGATTGTGCTCTGGCGCACCGAGTCTTCCCCTAGGGTGGGGCCTACGGTGCGGTTGGTTTCTACCCGGAGGGGAACCGGCAAGGCACCGTACTTGAGTTGGATCACAATGCTAGTCGCCTCCTCCAAATCGAACCCCCCTTGGCGGGTGATGCTTACTTGGCCGGTGGTAATCGGCTCATCAACCCGTGGACAAGAGATTACTTCTTTGTCCAGCACTATGCACATAAACTGGTTGACATGGCTGGAGGTATATTCGGCGAAGAGGCGGGTTCCCTCACTGTCTAGACCGAAGGCAATGTATGGTAATCCCAACTGGTCGAAAGCCACTGTGGGGTTGAGAAGACGCGAGCCGGTAAGCACGGTCTGATATACCTGCATCTCCCCCTCGGATACAGGCTGCGGAGTGGGCTGAGGAGTTTTGCTGGGAACGGTCATCAACGGATCCACAGTGGCCTGGGGTGCTGGGGTCGGGACTGGAGTCGGGGTGGGGGTGGAAGTAGGGCTGGGCTGAGGCGTGGGAGTAGTTGATACTGGAGGCAGTGGGGTTTCCACACCGGTAGTCTGGATGATGGCCCCTGCCGGCGGGGGATTAAAACCAGTATCCACGAACTCCAAGAGTCCGGTCTCCCCAAAGGTGGCGATAGCCTGGTCCGGATCTTCCAGCCCCGGCAACTCGACGATGATCCCCCGATCTCCCTGGGGCTGGATCAGGGGCTCCGCCACTCCCAGACCATTCACCCGGTTCTCTATGATCCCTAGTACGGCCTGCATGGCATCAGGGTCCAGGGGTTGCTCGGGGGGGATATCCGCCACCAAGAGAACCTGGAGCCCTCCCTGGAGATCCAAACCCTGACGGAGGTCCACATCCCGATCCAGAACAAAATCCCCGAAGCGAATGTGGATCCCGGGATGATCCGGGAGGTCCACCCAAAAAGCGAGGAGGGCCAGGAAAATTATGAAAAGAAAAGAGTTCAGGGTTTTGCCGGGCATGGACTCCTACATGAATCGGATGGTGATAACGATGACTAATTATAGGTTGATGAGGAAAACCCGCAATCTATATCGACCGCGGCCCAATTCTCAAAAGCGTCAACCGCTTGCCGGGCGAGGGGTGTCTGTCTCTTGATCAGTTTCTGGTGGGGGGGCTACTATCCGATATAGAAAATCACGGTGCACTCTGATCACCACTCCCGGGGCGACCTCCAGGTGCACTACCCTCTCTTCCAGAGAGGTAATCTTTCCCACCAAACCGCCTTGGGTGACTACCTCATCACCAGGGCGGACCATGCTCAGGACCTTTTTGTGCCGCCGGGCTTCCAGCTGGTGGGGGAGGATCAACCAGATATAGAACAAGACGAGGACAATTAAGATTCCGATCAAGGTCTCCATCTTGGCCTTTATCCCCTTACTATTTTTACCAGATGCGGTACTTCTCCGGGATGGCTAGCCACCGCCACTCCGGCCTTCTCCAGAGCAGCGATCTTTTCGGCGGCAGTCCCCATCCCCCCGCTGATAATCGCCCCGGCATGGCCCATCCTCTTCCCGGGAGGGGCGGTCCGGCCAGCGACAAAAGCCACCACTGGCTTGTCCACAGACTGGGCGATAAACTCCGCCGCCTCTTCCTCATCATTTCCCCCGATCTCCCCGATGAGTATCGCCTCCTCGGTCCCCGGATCTTCTTGGAACAGGCGAAGGATATCAATAAACCCGCTTCCTTGCACCGGATCCCCTCCGATGCCTACCACCGTGGATTGCCCCAGCCCGGCATTGGTTAGTTCGTTCACCACCTCATAGGTTAGCGTCCCGCTGCGGGAAACCACTCCCAGCTTCCCTGGGCGGCAGATAGCTCCGGGGATGATCCCCACTTTGGCCTGGCCGGGGGTGATGAGACCGGGACAATTGGGGCCAATGAGCCGTACTCCCTGATTTTCAAGGTAGATGCGAATTTTTATCATCTCCAGGGTGGGGATGCCTTCGGTGATGCAGACTATCAGAGGAACGCCGCTCTCGGCAGCTTCGTAGATGGCATCATGGGCGTAAGCCGCGGGCACATAAATGATCGAAGTATTGGCCCCGGTTTCGCCCACTGCCTCCTTCACCGTATCCCAGACCGGGACCCCGGCCACCTCCTCCCCGCCATGCCCCGGGCTGACCCCGGCCACGACCTTCGTTCCATACTCCAGCATCTGCCGGGTATGGAACTCCCCTTCCCGGCCGGTGATCCCCTGGACCAAAAGTCGTGTTTCTTTACCTACTAAGATTCCCAAGGTGTCCCTCGTCTAGCAAGGGTTTCCCTATCGAGTTCAAGCCGCACTCAGGTTTGACCGTCGCCGAGGAGTTTTCGAGCAGCGAGGGCGGGAGGGAGGCTGCCGCTACTCAGCAGTTCACGGTGAAACTCGGCGAGTTTGAAGTCCTTCCCTTTTCTGCGGCGGTACTCCTCGGCCAACTTTTGGATCTCCAACTTGCCGATAAGATAGGACATAGGCTGGGTGGGGGTCATGGTATAGCGCCTTACTTCGGAGCGGGCATTCACCGGCTCCAAACCGGCCTCGACCATTACTTCCACCGCATCGTCTACGCCCATCCCGTGGGCCTGCAGGCTGGAATCGACCATGATCCGTGCCGCCCGCCATAATTCTCCGGCCAGACGGGCGAGTTTGCTCTTGGGATCGGTCACAAAACCGTATTCCTCCATAAGTTCCTCGCAGTAGAAGGCCCAGCCCTCGACGAAGAGGGTGCTGTGAGCATGTTTTCTCACCAAGGAGGGGACAGTGTTGGACCACAGGAGCTGGAGGTGGTGGCCGGGTATTCCTTCGTGGAGGGCAACCACCGGAATTTTATGCAGGCTGTGCCCCGCCAACTGCTGCTGTTTTTGCTCCGGACTAGCCTGGGGGTTAATGGGGGTGACGAAGAAAACCCCTTTTTGTTCTTTTTCGAAGGGGGCCGGGGACATGTACATGGCATAGGGAACCGTAGACCAGAAACTGGGTGGGGTTTCCACGATCTCTAGTTCTTCCTTCCCGGGAAGGGTGACCAGTCCCTTCTCCAAGGCAAAATCTTTTGCGCGGGTCATCTCCTGGCGGTATACATCGAGGAGTGACTCGGGGGTGGGATGATCCTGCCCTAAATCGGCTAGCACTTCTTTGAGGCTTTTTTGAGGATCTATCTCGTGGGCCAGCCATTCCATCCGTTCCTGGATGCGATGATACATTTTCTCCCCGGTGGCCAGCATAGAATCGGCGTCATAATCCAAGAAATGTTCTTCACGCAGCATCTCTTCATAAAGTTCGCGACCCACAGCAAATTGGCCTTGGGAGCGGGGGAGGATAGCCCCACCTACATAATCCAGATATTCTTGGAGAGCAGCCGCGGCCCGCTGGCGGGCC
>JACPPX010000063.1 GCA_016190785.1 Chloroflexota bacterium | reverse complement strand
GGGTAGTACATTAGTACCAGTAGAGGCTTTATCCCTTGCGGCGCATCCTAAAGAAGAGCCAAGTCCCCAGGGTGAGGAGGCCATAGACTAGGATAAGGAAAAGGATGAGGAGAGTGTTTTTGTTGGTGAGCCCGTTCAAGTAGGCACCATCGGGGTTGAGCAATATGTGGTAGAAGAGGAAGAAGACGGGGAGAATAGCCAGGAACCAAACGATTTTGTTCCAAGTGAAGATGTCCGAGCCGGCGGTGACTGCCAGGGGAAGAAGCTCGAAGAAAGCATTCTCCAGGGCGACAAGGAAAATTAATAGCATGAGGCTCTGCACTGCGACGAGCACCACCTGTACCGGGACGAGGGAGGCGGTGACCCCCAGGATAAACCCCAGAGGAAGAGTTAATAACCAAGATCCCAGACCCACCAGGAGTACGGCCCCAATTCCGATCCCGGAGATCAGGGCAAAGCGACCTCGGCTGGCCGAGGTTTCGAGAAGGGCCATACCCCCAATGAAACCGAAAAGATACCCAGGGAGGAATTCAACTTGCCGGGAGAGAAGGACGCAGAGCATAGCCACTAGGATCCCCAGGGGGTGGAGTTTGAAGCTGGCGGGAAGTTTTGTTCTCTGGGCGGTTACTACCCGGATCCCTTCGTAGAGAAGATTGATCAATGCCAAAGATAACATCATGCTCAGAAAGATCCCCAGACCCTGTAGGGTAAAGGGATTGAAGGCTGGGTCAAGGAAAGAGTTGATCAGGGCAAATAACACCAGGAAGATTGCGATCAAGCCCAATTTGACCGGAAACCTTAGAAACCCAGGGAGGTTCCACTGCGACCAAGGGGCGGGGCCTTTGAAGGGCAGCCAACGGGAAATCATCTTATTTATTTCTTCCCGGTTCTCCTGGAGGGTGTTATTGAAAATCGTGGAGAGGATGCCAAAGAGAAAGGCGAAGAAACCGGCCAGGGCAAAGTTAGTGGCGATGACCGCCGGATCAGTGGAGATCTGCAAAGGAGTAGGGATGCTGGAGAAGAACTCTTGCCTTCCCCCAGCCTCGGGAGGGACTACCGGGGTGGTGCCGAAACTCCACCAGTCGCCTACTGCCGTGCTCTCCTCGGGCCCTAGGGAGCGATGCCACTGCAACCCCACCCCATTGTCCAGATACTCGTCGCCGAGGACGGTATTATCCAAGCCCGGCCCGAGGGTGCACTGGGTGTCAAAGCAGGAACCGATGTTGGCCCAGATGGTGCTATAGGGCCCTTCTTGATATGCCGTGGGGGGTTGGGCGGGGACGAACATCATGTACCAGGAGCGGTCAAAATCCGCCCCTCCCACACCACCCGAGGCACGATCATAGTATCCATACCCCTGGTCGCTGTCCGCAAAATAGAGATCCGCGGCATGGAAGAAATCGAAAGTTAGGGAGCTGCTGGAGCGGTTAGTGATCAACCAATCAATGCGGAAGTAATCCTGTCCATTGACATAGGAAACCTTTTGTTCGACTTCCAACCCCGTATCCCCAACTTGGAGAACGGTAGTGATGATAAAAGGATCGCCAGAGGTGCCGAGCCCGCGGGGACCACTGTGGCTTAGGGTGGTAAAGGGCAGAGTGGTATTGGCCGCGCTGAAACTGTGTGTACCGCCCAGGTTCGATCCGTAGAGCAGGCCATTGACCCAAAAGAAGATCCCGCTATCCGCTTCCCCATAGGCCTGGCCAGAGGCATAGCGCTGGTGGTAGATCTGCATGCTAGCA
Organism: Chloroflexota bacterium; assembly: GCA_016190785.1. GTDB lineage: Bacteria > Chloroflexota > Anaerolineae > UBA7937 > JACPPX01 > JACPPX01. The sequence continues at coordinate 1,554 of JACPPX010000063.1, read as the reverse complement.
TTAGCCCCCACGATTATGCGCAGGGGAGAGCCCGGGATAGTTATCGGCTGGGGCTGTTGCCCAGCAGGGGAGGCAAAGGAAGTTCCACTCGTCAAGACCAGGATCAAGATAAATCCTAAGATCAGAATCAGTTTTCTGCGCATAATTTCCCCCTCGGGTAGATTGTCAGCGACAAGCATAGCACGGTGTATTAGCGAAGGCAACTCCCTCAGGCCAAAAGGGGATTCTTGACAAATCTGGATCTCTATGGCATACTTTGCTCCAAAGGCTTTGATGGAGACGAGTAGCCGGGTCTCCCCGACAAGAGAGTCTGGGGAAAGGTGAGAACCAGATGCGGGTCGCCCGGCCGAAAATCCCTCCGGAGCCGCCAACCCAAAGGGGCCATCCAAGAATTCGCGTAGTCCTGACAGGTCCCCAGTAGGCTTGGTCGGGGCCGCCTCCCGTTACCCGTGGCGAGGGTATGTTGGTACCCTGCAAGAGAGGTCCCATTTTGGGGGACAAATAGGGTGGTATCGCGGGAGTTTGATATCTCTCGTCCCTAAAGGACGAGAGGTTTATTTTTCTCGGGGAGAATCGAGTTGAGGCAATTATGACCGAGCCTTTATATCACACTGAGGCCTATCTGCGCCGCTTTCCGGCAAAGGTCACCCAGGTTTTGCCGGAAGGGGTGGTGCTGGACCGCACTGCCTTCTATCCTGGCGGGGGAGGCCAGCCCTCGGATCTTGGCTTCCTGGAGGATGAAAGTGGCGGGAAGTATCAGGTGACCAAAGTTTATCGCGCCGAAGGCCAGGTCCTGCATCAAATAGAGGGGAAGCCGCCGCTCGTCGGCACCAATCTGGAGGGAGAGATCGACTGGGATAGGCGGTACCGGCTGATGCGCACCCACACCGCCTTGCATATCCTGTGTGGGGTCATCTGGCGGGATTACGGGGCCCTGGTCACCGGGGGGAATATGGAACCATTGGCTGCCCGGATGGATTTTGAACTAGAGAGGATGAGCGCCGATTTCGCTCGCGAGGTGGAGGAGAAGGCCAATCGCGAAGTGGAGGCGGCGCGGCCGGTGGTGATCCGTATCCTGCCCCGGGAGGAGGCTTTCCAGATCCCGGACCTCATCCGCACCAAGATCAACCTTCTCCCCGAAGGGATAAGAGAAGTGCGGACGGTGGAGATCGTGGGCCTTGATCTTCAGGCCGATGGGGGGACCCATGTGGCCAACACTCAAGAAGTGGGGAGGATAAAAGTGGTCGGCCACGAGAGCAAGGGCCGGATCAATAAAAGGCTGCGCATCGCCGTGGCCGAGTGATGGAGGTGAAACTTGTTTAAGCCGGTAACCCCGCAGGTTGATTTCCCGGCCCAGGAACGGAAAATCCTGGAGTGGTGGAAAGAGAACGATTCTTTCCAAAAACTGGGCGCCAAAAACCAAGGAAAGCCGCGCTGGTCTTTTATCGACGGCCCCATCACCGCCAACAATCCTATGGGAGTGCACCATGCCTGGGGCCGGACATACAAGGACCTGTGGCACCGCTTCAAAGCCATGCGCGGATTCTCCACACG
>JACPPX010000062.1 GCA_016190785.1 Chloroflexota bacterium | reverse complement strand
GGACAGGGACCCCTCACCCTATCCCTCTCCCCGACAACTCGGGGGAGAGGGGATAATCGGGCGGGCATCCCGACAAAGTCGGGATCCCTACAAAAGGCAGTAGGTCGGGTATGGAAATCCGACCTACTATTTTGGGGCTCGTCGTCGGCCTAAAGGCCGACGCTACGGCGAACTAGGCTTCGCCCAGGCGCACCTCGTCTACAATGCCCACGATGACGGCGCGGATGGGAGCATCAGCCATGCCCACTACCTGGCGGGCAGAGTTGCCCTCGTCAATTAGCAAGACCTTTTCCCCGACCCCGGCATCCACCCGGTCAACGGCGATGAGGTAATCGCCGGTGGGTTGGCCTTCGGGGGTGAGGAGGTCGCACCACAGGAGTTTGCGGTCCTCGTAAACGGGGGAGCAGATGGTGGAGACTACGGTCCCGGCCACCATTCCAATTCTCATATCCGCGTCTCCAATTGGTTCGACTCTAAAGCACTGTCAGGCGTTATCGGCAGAGGCTGAGCGTCAGATGGTAACATCTGACGCCACTTTCAAGCTTTACTCGGTGGGGTAGGGCCGGTCCTTGTAGACCTCGGTGAGCAGGGTGAGGTAGGGGGCAACGGCCACAGCATCGGCGTAGGGGAACATGTAAATCGTGTCCCAGGGACAATACTTGGCGCAGAGAGTGCAGCCCACGCACTCTTCGAGGTCGATCTCCACCAGTTTCTTGTGCTCATCGTGCTCCGGTCCAGGGACAACGATGATGCAGTCCACCGGGCACCACTCGATGCAGAACTCGCAACCGGTGCAGCCTGCCTGCTCCACGACGGCTAACTGCTTGGGCTTTCTTTTGCGTTTGCCCTTTTCTTCTTTGGCCTGAATCTCTTCGGCAGCAACTGCCATTTAATCCTCCGCAAATTGCAACTGGTCAACTATTCCCACAATGGCGTGGTCCACGGGGACGAATTTTTCGGGGAGGGCCAGAGCCGCCTCGCGGATGCCCACGATATAGACAATTTCTCCGGGGCCGGCCATGGCCACCCCATCGGCGGCCACCACCGGCTCGCCCTTGGGCTGGAGTTTTTTATCGAGCGGTTGGACGATCAAGAATTTGACACCTTCCAGCCCTTGATATTTTACGGTGGCCACTACGGTGCCGATAACTCGCCCTAATTGCATTTTATCCTAAACTTTAAGGAATTTCAACCCTTTGACCCTGCTCTGCTCCGATTGGTTGCCTTCTAATCGCGGCCCTTGTCCATCCCCTCATCCTCACCTTCTCCCCAGTGGGGAGAAGGGACTGAGAGGCTTTGGCTCAGCGTGGGCCAGGGCTTTTATAATTCATGGGGCAATAAGACTTTTCGTCATAAATTGACTAATCGGTCTTTTCTCCGCGAGCGATACTCCGGAAGCGGGTGCTGATCTCTAAATTGGCTTCCATCTCGGCGTGGAGTTGGGGGATTACAATGCTGCGCACGAGAAGGCTCTCCGGCTGCACGGTGCTAGTCCCGATCTGGACCGCGGCCTCGACTTCGGCCACTTCTCCGGCAAAGAGGCAGAATCCTTTGCCTCCTAACCCATCGGCCATACGGACGTCCATCAGGGTTACCTTTGCTCCTTTGACTCCGGCATCGGCAGCAATAATCGTGGCGGCGACAGAAGTGGTCTCTATGATCCCCAGGGCCTCCACTTTGGGGAGTTTTCTCCCCCCGGCGATGGCCTCAACCACCGAAGGATGGACCTGGGGAAGAAAAACTTTGTCCACCAGGGCCTCGGCCCCGGCTTCCTCTCCGGAGGCCATAGACTCCTGGACATCGGCCACTTCCCCGCCGATGAGCACCAGGTATTTGCCGGGCTGGACGCTCCCAGCCTTTAAATAGGCCACCGGGGCGCGTTTGGCCATGGCATCTCCGGCCTGGATGCCGACGGCGATGCTAGAAAACTCGAGAAGGGCTAGTGCGGGCTCAGCCATCAACCAGCCTCTTATACGGTCTGGGCCTCCAAGTGCTGCTTGGCCGACTCGTGGGCGAAGCGCTCGAAGAGCCCACTAGTAATTGCATTGGCTTTGCAGATCTCAGCGTAGAGCCGGCCACTCTGCTTAATCGTCCTCTTCTGGGTAGAGAAATCAACATGCACTAATCCAAAACGGGCAGAGGTTCCCTCGGCCCATTCAAAGTTATCTAAGAGGGACCAGTGGAAATAGCCTAGCACCGGAATCCCCTCACTAATGGCCCGGTGCAGGGCGGTGAGATGGTCGAGGATGAACTTGGGGCGGAGTTGGTCCTTCTCATCCACTACGCCATTCTCAGTGATATAGATCGGCTTGGCGAGAGTGGCTAAGGCTTTGAGGATGCGGTAAAGGCCATCGGGATAAATCTCTCCTACCCAGGTGGGCGCATCCGCGGCCCAGGGAGCGGGCACGATGCGGGAGAATAAATCCTTGGGCTTCCCCAGGTCAAAGATGAGCCGCTGCCGATAGTAATAGTTCAGTCCCACAAAATCCATGCTTCCCGCTGCTTCCGGGATTTCGGATCCTAAGCCGTAGGGCAGGCTAAGCCGACCGGCCGTCAGAGCATTAAATACTGACCAGTTGGCGATGCGATCCCAAAGTCGAGCGGCCAGGATATCTAGAGGCGACCAGGCATGATAAGGCGCGTACCAGGACATAGCGTGGGCGATTCCCACCTGGGCATCAGGGCGATGTTTATGGATGACATTATAGGCTGCGGCATGGGCGCGGAGCATATTGGCCAGCACTTTGGCTCCTAGGGCAAAGTCTTTTTGCTGGGGAGGCCAGGCCCCGGACACATACCCGGAATAGACATAGATGGTGGGCTCGTTGAGGGTAATCCAGAACCGGACGAGATCACCCAACTCTTGCACTATCTTAGCTGTATAGTGGGCAAAACGCTCAACAATTTGCTCACTCTCCCAGCCTCCATCCCGGGCTAGCCAGAGAGGATTGGTGAAATGATGGAGGGTGACGAAAGGCTCGATTCCTCTTTCCCGCAAAGCAAGGAGGACTTGCCGGTAGTGCTCAATAGCCTCCCCATCCCACTGGCCTTGTTGGGGCTCGATGCGGCTCCATTCGATAGACATGCGGTGGGCATTGGTACCCAGTTCTTTGGCCAGATCAAAATCCTCACGGTAGCGGTGCAAATGGTCGCAGGCCAAGCCGGAGGGGCCAGTCTTGATGTTTCCCGGAACCTTTTCCCATTCCCCCCAATCGTTATTTTCGTTCCCACCCTCCACTTGGTGGGCGGAAGTGGCGGTGCCCCAAAGAAATCCTGGAGGGTAGCGAAGTTCAGACATAGATCTTTCTAGCCATCCGATTTTTTCTCTTCTGATGGTGTTTCCTCGCTTGGTTTTTCTGAGGTTTCTTGGGCCTCGCTTTGGGGTGGGGCTGAGGACTCAGCGGCAATCGTGGCCGCAATATCTTCTGGAGTGGGGATTTCTTCTTCGGATTCGACCGCGGGTTCGGGTTGGGCTTCGCCCTCGGGGGGTGTTTGGGGCAGGGGGTGCTGGATGGCGGCGCGGATGCCAGCATAAACTTGGTTCTTACCCCGCCGCTTGGCCTCGTACATCCGCTGATCGGCCACCTCGATCAGTTGCCGGGCGGATTGGGCATCTTCCAGCCAGGTGGCAACCCCAATGGAAACGGTGACCGGTTTCTTGAGCTCGGGGTCTTTACTGGGGGTTATTTTGCTTTCCAAGGACTTGCGAATCCGCTCGGCCATACTCCAGGCATTGGGAGGCCCCACCCGGGCGGCGATGACGAACTCATCGCCCCCAAAGCGGACCACGATATCATCGCCACGCGCCTCATCTTGCAAAGTCTTGGCTATCTTGCGGATCAAGGTGTCGCCGGCGAGATGGCCAAAGGTGTCGTTATAGGGCTTGAAATCGTCAACATCGATCATGAGCAGGCTGAGCACCGGCTGGGTGTCTTCTAAGTCTTTGACTTTGTGCACCAAATAGTGTTCGAGGAAAGATTTTTCGTAGAGGCCGGTGAGATCATCCACCACCCCCCTTTGCTTGAGGGTTTCTATATCGGTGGGCTCCATGAACAGGGCAGTGAAGAGTCCGACCACAGCCAACCCCAGAAAGATGGTGATAAAGGGGGTAGCCCAAAGAGTGATGTTCAGCAAGTTGTTCGCAGCCAGGAACTGCAGGGAGCCGAGCAGGGCAAATACCAATACACCTAGAGTTATAAAAATCCCCGGACCGCGCCTCGTGCCACGGAGCAAGCGAATGAGGAGGAGGCTGGCCAACAAGAGCAGAGTTAAGGAGGCCAGGCCGTTTATGAGGTTGAGAGCCGGCTCGTACTGGGGCATGGGCTATACGATCCGAAAATGGTCTACCAAAGTGCAGCGCCGCTCTCGAGAGAAGGTGCGGGGGCGGGTCATCCCCTCTCCGGTGGGGCTAGCAATGGAGAAGGAACACCAACCCTCGCCACCGTATCCCAGACCGGCAAGATTGGGGCCGTTTTTGACGAAGATAGAAGTGTTTATCTCGCGGGCCATACGGTCGAGATGGTCGAGGTGGCGGGAATACATCACCGCGGTATGGCCAAAGCCGTGCTCGGCCTCTTTGGCGAGGTCAATCCCCTCATCGGCGTTCTTGACCCGCACCATGGGCAGGACAGGCATCATCTGCTCGGTCCACACCAAAGGATGCTCTATCGGCACTTCGGCGACTACCAGCCGTATCTCATCTCCGACCTGGACACCGATTTCTCTTAGAATCACCCCCGCATTCTTGCCGATGAGGGCTTTGTTGATCACCCCCGGTTTTCGAGGTTGACCCATCTCGGTGAAGATGACCTGTTCCAGGCGTTTGAGTTGCCAGGCGTTTACTTGGTAGGCCCCCATGTGCTTCATGGCGGCCAGCACTTGGTCGGCCACGCTCTCCACGATGAAGACCTCTTTCTCATCGGTGCATACGATGTTGTTGTCGAAGGAGGCCCCTTTGATGATCCCTTTGGCCGCAGTCTCGATAACTGCAGTCTCATCTACCACCACCGGCGGGTTGCCGGGGCCGGCAGTAATGGCTCGCTTGCCGGATTTCATCGCCTCGCGCACTACCCCTGGTCCCCCGGTGACCAAAACAAGGCGGATACGGGGATGGCGCATCAGTTCCTGAGCGCTCTCGATGGTCGGTTCGGCAATGGCAGTGATCAAATTGGGAGGGCCGCCAGCAGCAATGATGGCCCGGTTCAGGATTTGGATGGTCAAAGCCGAGCATCTCTTAGCCATGGGATGGGCATTGAAGACCACGCTATTCCCCGCGGCGAGGATCATGATGGAGTTGTTTATTATTGTGGCCGTGGGATTGGTGGAAGGGGTAATAGAGGCTACCACTCCGAAGGGGGCTCTCTCGATAAGGGTC
>JACPPX010000068.1 GCA_016190785.1 Chloroflexota bacterium | reverse complement strand
GGCCTAGATTGCCGATGAAGGAGGCCTTCACTCCAGAAGCTGCATCATCTTCCAAGACCTGGACGGTAACCGCCACCGCACCGAAATCTTGCTGGGAATCGTTTACGATGTAGATGGGCAACCGCACCTCTTGACCTACGCGGTACGGCTCTGCATCTAAGAGGATGAATACGTACTGGGGGTGGAAAGACTGCTGCAAGGCCCAGTATGACTTTTTGGGCACCCGCCAGTAATCTACAACCGAAAATCCTATTGCCGGATAGGGATCCAGGAAACAGTCAATGATAATACCTCCCGTGGGACGGTACTTCCGGAGACGGAGCCGGTCGATATAATATTGGTGAACCTTGATCTGGTATTCCTGAGTAGCGGTTATTAACTCCTCCAAGTTTTTCATCTTCCCCGTTTTGATCCAGCGAGCCATGTTTTTTCGTTGCAAGCCGTGCCGTTCTTCAAGATCCTTCTCATCGACGCGGGAGAGTTCGGGGCCCAAAAAGCGGATGGCCATCTCGTAGTTAGGGAAACTCTGAGCCCCGAAGCCGGTAACAAAAAGGATTCTTCGCTGGTGCTTCTGGATCAAATCTTGGAAACGGGAAAGGGGTCCTTGTTTTGCATCCCAGCCAAAATAGAATTGGGAATCAGTCCCCTGGCGCAGGAAGGGAAATGGTTGCTCGCCGGAAGAACGGACCACAAATCTGCTGGAATCAAGACCTGCCACCAACTTCTGGAGCCGGCTGGCAAGGACATCGCGGTTCCAGTTGTAGAAGCGGGAAAAGAAAGTCCTCCCCCAGAGCTGGGACTGGTTCTGTGCTCGATTTGCGGTGGGCTGGTTGTGCATGCACCAGATGGCCACCGCGGAATGGTTATAAAGAAGCCGCACCATCCCTGCGGCTTGCTCCAGGGCTGAGGGGAGGACCTCGCGGCTATATCCACCCTGCAGGGGGAAATCTTGCCAGATAAGGACTCCTGCCTCGTCCGCGGCGCGGTAGAAAGCGGGATGCTCTACATGGGCCTTCACCCGCAGAATATTCAGGTTGGCGGCCTTGGCTAACTCTAAATCCCTCTGGTAAGCCGGGAAGTCCATACGCGCCAGGCGAGTGTCGGCTGGGGGGTAATTGCTGCCCTTGAGGAAGATCCTCTTACCATTGAGGTATCCAATCCATTCCCGCATCTCGAAAGTTCGGATCCCGAAAAATCCCTGCCAACGATCCATAACCATTACCCCTTGCCGCACTTCGACTCCCACCCGGTAAAGATCTGGCGAGCCCAAGTCATGGGTCCACCACAGATGAGGATCGGTGACTTCCATAGGATTCTGGAATTCGTTGGATCCGGGATGGAGACTTATTTTTTGAGAAAAGATTTGGCGATTTCCATGGAAGTTGGAGGGAATAAAGGCGATGCGTAACTCGGCTTCCATAGAAAAAGAAGCCTCGATGTATATCCCGGCCTTCACCTCCGCCTTTTCCAGAGAGATGCTTTCCGTTTGGAAAAGTGCTTCCTTGATGAAAACCTGTCCGGTTTGGAGCATCGCCCCTTGGATATAAACCGGCCCCGTCTCCCGGATCTCGGGGGCTAGCCAGATACCCCCAGGGTTGGTCTTGGGGTCGATCAGCTCCCCGACGGAGAAGGCCCCCAGGAGCATCCTTTGGTGATTAGGATAATCTTCGGAGGGACAGTCCACCTCAACCAGGAGGGTGTTTCTATCCCGCAGGAAATCGGTTACTTCATATTCTTGAGGAGTGAAATATCCCTCATGGGCCCCCAATTTCTCGCCGTTTAGCCGCACATGGGACCAGTAGAAGATTCCGGGAAGGATCAACCAATATCGGCTCCCTGGTTTTTTGCGCAGGGAGAACTCTTTTCTATATACCACCTTCCCGGAATAAAATTCCAGGCCGGGATATTCTTGCCAGTGCCCGGGAACCTTCACCTCTAGCCAGGGATCCTGTGGTGAGTATTCGGGTTTAGACTCGCTGACCGGGAGGAGAAGCCAGCTCCTATCTAGAGTGACAATGTGACGAGGCGACCTCTGCCCACTCTGCTTGCTCGGAGCAAGTGCCAATCCTTGACCTGTTCCGCGACGAGCCATTTTTCTCCCTAGGGCTGGGCCACTTCCCAGGCCGGGGCGGCTTTTTCCTCCCCGATCAGATTTCTGGGTATCCCCAGGCTCACTATTCCAGCCAGAAGGGGAAGAGGCACAAGAAAATAAAGAGCGGTAAGCAGCCCCAGCTGGTCAGCCAGGAAACCGGTGACTGCAGTGCCTATCCCTCCGGCCACAAAAGTGGAGCCGAAAGCCAGGCCGGAAGCGAGAGCGGAGCGGCCAGGCAAAATGGTTTGAGCCAGAACGATGGAGATAGGCATTGCCGCCCCCAAAAGCATACCCAGGGGCAAGGCCAAAATTAGCGGATTTTGGTTCTGAAGGAAGAAATAAAATACGGGAGTGGCGGCCAGGAGGGAACCGAGAAGGACTAGTCGAAAGCCAATGCGGTCCGCTAATGAGCCAGCTAGGAGCATGCCCAAAGCCCGGCCGATGAGCAAGAGAAACAAAATCTGGCTGGCTAGGGTCAAGGGCAAATTGCGGGTTTGGAGAAATAAGGCCAGAAAGTTTACCAAAGCCAGATCCGCCCATGGGCGGAGCATGAGGAGCAGGGATAACGAAGCCAGGGCCAGGAGCCCTATATTTCTGGACCGAACCTTGGGCTTGGTGTCTATCTCCTGCTCTTTGCCCGGAGAAGACCCCGAAAGCCATAGGATGACAGGCAGGGTAAACAGGGCCAGAGCGATGAGCCACAGCGAGCCCCGCAGCCCGGTTTGAGCCAGTACCATCCCTCCGATGAGGGGTCCTACCGCAAATCCGGTGTTCCCCGCCACTGCGAAAATGGCCATGGCAGTGCTCCGCTTTTTGCCACCCCCCATGCCAGCAGCCATCGCCCCTTGGGGGTGGAAGGCGGCCGAGCCCAGGGCTGCGGATAGGACGAAGAGAATCAGAGAAATGTAGTTCTCGGAGTAGCCAACCAGGCTCATCGAGGCTGCAGTCCATAAGACGGCCACCATGGTCAAATAGCGGAGATGGTAGCGATCGCTAAAATAGCCAAAAATTGGCTGGGTGAGAGAAGAGGTAGCAGTAGAAAGGGTGACCACCAGGCCAGTTTGCCCGTAACTCAACCCCAGCGCCGGCACAAGCAAGAGAAACATCACCGGGAGGAGGCTGGTGTAGAAGTCATTGGTGAAATGGCTCAGGGCCAGAGCGAGGAGTCTAGGATTCTTGAGAAGGTTCATTTCAGAATGGTGATGGAGCGAGGGCAACTGCTATCGCAACTTCTCGCCAGAGGCCGAGGTACCACACCTCACCGGCAATCACTGCTGCATCCATTCCTAAATCTTGGGAAATTGCCCAGCTGGCTGTGATCGAGCAGGACTCGCCGGGATCCAGTTCTACCCTTGTCCCACAACCTTGGGACCAGGATGCGACTTCCTGCCACTCCTGGCCAGTTGGCGAGGGAATACGGACTACGATGGCCACGGTTTGTTCTCCTTCAGGGTTAGGCTCAAGCGCAAGCGGGCTGGCCCCGGTGTTGGTCAAGGTGAAGCGTAGGTCAAAGGATTCGTCCAATTTCAGCAAAGAATCGCTTACCCACATAGTGAGTTCCAAGCCATCCAAGTTGCGAGTTTCTGATCGTTGTGATCGGCAGGCAACAAAAAAGAATGACAGGCTAAGGATTAATAGAACTTGCTGAAACCGTATAGGTTTGTATCGGGGGAGACCAGCTAGCACCGGGTTGATCATGGATGGCATTGGGCTACTAAATGCCGAGCAGGGCTTGATCCAAATCGGCGATGATATCCGAGGGGTCCTCCAGACCGACGGAAAGGCGGATGAGCCCGTCGCCGATCCCCGCCGCGCGGCGCTCTTCCCGGGGGACAATGTTGGGGGCGTGGGTCATAGAAGCGGGGTGGGAGATCAGGGTGCGCACATCCCCCAGGCTTACCGCCAAAGTACAGAGCCGAACGCGCCGCATAACTTCTTCTCCAGCCTTAATTCCACTGCGTACCTCAAAAGAAAGCATGCCCCCAAAGGAGCGCATCTGCCTTTTTGCCAAAGCATGTTGAGGATGGCTGGGAAGGCCGGGATAAAATACCCGTTCTACTTTAGGGTGCCCCTCGAGAAACTGGGCCACGGCTAAGGCATTGGTCGAGTGGCGTTCCACTCTCAAGGGGAGGGTCTGCATCCCCCGCAGGATCAGCCAGGCTTCAAAGGGGCCCAGGGAGGCACCGAAGTGACGGAGGACGGTGCTCCGCGCTTTTTTAATGAAATCCTCCGACCCGACAATCACTCCCGCCACCGCATCTCCATGTCCTCCCAGGTATTTGGTGGCACTGTGCACTACGACATCTACTCCCAGGGCTAAGGGGTTTTGCAAGATGGGGGTGGCAAAGGTGTTATCGGCCACGGTGTGGAGGCCATGCTCTTTGGCGATTTCCACCATAGCCGCGATGTCCACAATGTCCAGGTTGGGGTTGCCGGGGGTCTCGATATATAGGATGCGCGTATTTTCCCGCACCGCCTCTTCTACATTCTCTGGATCAGTGGCATCGACAAAAGTGGTCTCGATGCCCATTTTGGGCAATTCGCTAGCCATAAGGTGGTGGGTGCCACCGTATACTGTATGGGGAGCAACGATATGGTCTCCTCCGGCTGCCAAAGTCAGAAGGGCGGTAGAGATAGCCCCCATCCCTGAGGAGGCAGCCAGGGCCGCCTCCCCGCCCTCGAGAGTGGCGATTTTCCGCTCCAGAGCAGCCACGGTGGGGTTTCCCCAGCGGGTGTAAACCCAGCCTTCTCCTTCCGCGGCAATGCGCCGTGCCCCTTCCTCGGGGGTGGGGAAGAGATAAGCATTGGTCTGATAAATAGGGGTGGAGAGGGCGCCGCTCGTAGGGTCCGGTTCTTCGCCAGCATGTACTGCTTTGGTATATATACCTTGCATTGGCCGCCTCCAATCCTATTAGGGGTACAGCCGATATAGGGTACGAGGGAAGGGGATGGCCTCGCGGATATGTTTCAGCCCGCAGATCCAGGCCACGGTGCGCTCAATCCCCAGCCCAAATCCGGAGTGGGGGACCGAGCCGTAGCGGCGCAGATCGAGATACCACTCGAAAGCCTGGCGGGGCAGGTTTTGCTCGGCGATCCTCTTCTCCAATATTTTTAGATCAGAGATGCGCTGCCCCCCGCCGATAATTTCTCCGTAACCTTCGGGAGCTAAAAGGTCGGCACTGAGGGAGAGTTCGGGGCGCTGGGGGTCGGGCTCCATATAGAAGGCTTTACATTTTTCCGGATAGTGATGGACGAAGAATGGTTGGTCGAAGCCTTGGGAGAGGATTGTTTCCTGGGGGGCGCCGAAATCATCTCCCCAAGCCATCTCCTCCCCCTTTTTGCGCACCATCTCCACCGCTTCATCGTAGTGGACTCTGGGAAAGTGAGGCCCGATTTTTTGCAGTTTGCGCGGATCCCGACCTATGGTTTCTAGATCCCCTCCTCGCCTGGCCAAAACCTGGCGAACGATGTGGGTCACAAATTCTTCTTCGATTCCCATCATCTCCTCAAGTTCGACAAAAGCCATTTCCGGCTCTACCATCCAGAACTCCAGGAGGTGGCGGCGGGTCTTGGAGCGTTCGGCGCGGAAGGTGGGACCGAAACAATAGACCTTGCCAAAGGCCATGATATCCGCCTCGTTGTAGAGTTGTCCGCTTTGGGTGAGATAGGCAATATCCTCGAAGTATTTGACTTCAAAAAGGGTGGTGGTCCCCTCCACCGCCGCAGGGGTCAAGATCGGGGTGTCCACCAAAACAAAGCCGTTGTTGTCTAGCCACTCCCGGGCGGCGCGGATAACCTCGGCCCGCACGCGGAGGATAGCCATCTGCCGCGGCGTACGGATCCAGAGATGACGGTGGTCGAGGAGGAAATCTATCCCGTGCTCCTTGGGGGCGATGGGGTACTCTTGGGCGAGATGTACGACTTCCAAGCCGTGCACTGCGAGTTCGTACCCTCCCGGAGCCCGCTTATCGGGACGGACCGTGCCCCTGAGGATCAGGGACGACTCCGGGGTGACTTTGCGGGCGGCGGCATAGACCGAGGCGGGGACTTCATTCTCCAGGACCACGCACTGCATAATCCCCGTGCCGTCACGGAGTAGGAGAAATTGCAATTTCCCCTTATCAGTTTTTTGATAAAGCCAGCCCTTGAGGGTGATTTCTTTACCGGCAAAACTGGCAATTTCGGCTATGGTGGGGGATGGATCCAAGGCGACCTCCGGGCATAAAATGCTTGTGTTGGAAATATTAACACACCACCCCTAGCTTGTCATATCCCCAGCCTAGGGTCTCGCCGCACCAGCGAGCGAATCACCCGCTTTTCTTCAGCCTGAAGGGTCCCCAGACCCAATAGGATTGCGGCATAGACCGCGAGGGAGAGGGGGATGAGAATTAGAAAATTGAGCTCGCCCAAAAAGAAGAGTGCGGCGGCCATACCTAGAACAGCCACTCCCGGCCGCCAGAGGATCTCCAGCCAAGGGACGGAGGTTATGTGTTTGCGGACAGCATAGTAGAAGGGAAGGAAGAGAACTACCTCGGAGAGGACGGTGATCACCGCCGAGGCCTGGTAGCTGAATTGGGGGATGAAGATAAGGTTGGTAATGAGGTTGAAGGAGAAAACGATAAGGAAAGCGCGGGTCAAAAAGGCTTGCTGGTTGACGGCGATGAGTACATATTGGGTCAAGCCGTTAATAAAACTCAAAGGCAGAAACCAGATGAGGAGTTGCAGGGCAATAGCGGAATGGGGCAGGAATTCCGGGCCACCCAAGATGAGGATCAGGCCATGGGCGTAGTTGAAAATGAGAAGCACCAGGGGAAGACTGATGATGAGCAGCCATTTCAGGGATAGATGATAGGCCCGCACTAGCCCCTCCCGGGCGTCGCGGGCTAGCCGAGACATCAGGGGGAAAATAGCAAAGGTGAAGGTGGAGGGGATGATGAGCAGTCCATCCAATATCTTATAGGGAGCAGTGTACCAACCTACCACTCGATTCCCCTTTAGCGGTTGGAGAAGGGTGACATCGATGCGGAAGAAAAGGCTGGCCAAAAGATGGTTGATCATCAAAGGATAGGAAGTATGAAGTATATCTTTGCCAAACTCTGCCTCGAACTCCAGACGGGGAGTGAAGAAAAGGCGGCGGACCAGTTGGTAGAGAACGAGCATAGTGACGGTGTTGACCGCCACCGAAACAAAGGCCAGGCCGACAAAGCCATATCCGAGGAGCAGGGCCAAAAGGCCCAGGCTAACCTTGAGCACCGTGCTCAGGG
>JACPPX010000061.1 GCA_016190785.1 Chloroflexota bacterium | reverse complement strand
GGCATTATCCGTGACGGTGCAATTGCCATTAAGGATGGGAATATTGCCTTGGTGGGAGCAAGCGAGAAGCTAAAGCGGGATGTGCAGGCAATGCAGGAAATTGACGCCCAGGGCCAAGTGGTCATGCCCGGCTTTGTGGATCCCCACAATCACCTCCTTTTTGCCGGCTCCCGTGTCGATGAGTTCGAGATGCGGGTCAAGGGAGCCACTTATCAGGAGATCCAGGCTATGGGTGGGGGAATTATGAGCACCGTCCGCGCCACTCGCTCCGCAAGCGATGAGGACCTATTGGCCCAATGCCGCAAACGGCTAGACCGCATGCTGGCCTTTGGGACAACTACCAGTGAGGTCAAAACCGGCTATGGATTGAGCGTAGAACAGGAACTTCGCTTATGGCGACTTATCGCCGAATTAGACCGTACCCATCCCCTCGACCTAATCCCTACATTTCTGGGGGCCCATGTCGTCCCGCCCGAATACGCCGAGCAACCCGCGGAATATGTGACCTTGGTTAGCGAGGAGATGCTGCCTAAATTACCGAGAGATGGTCTGGCCTTCTGCGATGTTTTTTGTGAAACCAATGCTTTCTCAGTAGAGCAGTCGCGGCGAATACTGACCAAGGCCAAGCAACTGGGCTTTGACCTAAAAATTCATGCGGATGAATTCACTCGCTCCGGTGGGGCGATGCTCGCTGCGGAACTAGGGGCCATCTCCGCGGATCACCTTATTTACACGGAAACGGATGACTGGGCTGCTTTGGCCCAATCCGGCACTGTGGCCGTACTCCTTCCCGGGACAATTTTCGGCCTAGCCCTAACTCCCTATGCTCCGGCACGGGATATGATCTCGGCTGGAGTGGTGGTTGCCCTAGGCACGGATCTCAACCCCGGTACTTCCTGGTGCGAGTCCATGCCCTTGATGTTGGCCATCGCCTGCCGCTATATGCATCTATCACCGATGGAGGCCATTTCTGCGGCCACAATAAATGCCGCTCATGCTTTGGGTATCGGGAAACAGGTAGGAAGCCTAGAAGTGGGCAAGCGCGGGGATCTCCTCATCCTTGACACCGCGGACTATCGCGATCTGGCTTACCAGTTCGGAGCCAACCCGGTGGCCCAAGTAATCAAAAAGGGCCAAGCCGTTTTCACTGCTTAGCCCTTTGCCAAGTCCAGCCAAAAGTTTAGAGCAGGTGGGTGAGCCACCGCCAACGTTTCACCACCCCCGGCGGATCAATATATGGCTCCACCAGGCTGCGCAGCGCTCCCCCAACCTGAGCCACCACCTCGCCCACTTTCGCTCCAAAAGCATCAGCTCCGGGCTCCGGCCATAAAAGTTCACCAATCCGCAGTTGCAATTTCTTGCCCAGATACAACTCCCTTGTTCCGGACAGAGCTACTGGCAAAAGCGGGGCACCACTATCCAATGCAAAGTGGCCAACTCCGCGACGCAAAGGCAAAAGTTCACCTTCTTTATCCCCAAGCCTTCCTTCCGGAAAGATACCGAGGATGCCTCCATCCCTCAACACCTGCACAATATTCTTCACTACCTCGCGAGCCATGATCCCGCTAGATCGCCGATAAAAGATTGCGCCCCCAAAGATCCGCATCAGCAGTGTCTTCCACCAGCGATTAAGTACCACATCACCCGGAGCCAGAAAATAGATGCGTGGCTCTAAAGGAAAGGTAGCTGCCAGGAGAATGGGATCCACCCAATTAAGATGGTTGGCAACCAGAATGTAGCCGCCCTGGCGAGGGATCCTCTCCGCTCCCTCTACCTGAACACGAAAAAGGCTCCTCAGAAATAAGCGAAGGGACAATCTGCCCAGGCGGGTAACGAGCGATGCCTTACCGGCATTCATCTCTTCTCCGGGGCCAAATTTTCTGCCACCGCGCCCTCAATTTCCCCCATCAGAGCTCCCAATCGATTTTGCAGGGCCTCCAGTTGCATGCGGAAGGCTTGGGCCAGCCGCTCATCGCTCAGCGATGAGACGTTGACCAGCACATTGGCACTCGCCCCGGAGACCGCGGCCTGGCCCATATAACCGGCACTGACCGCATCGCTGGCCAAGCGGGGGCTTCCTTTCTGGGCAGCAAGAAGAGCCAGTTCCATAGTCCGCACTGCTTTGGCGGCCACGGTGAGGGGAACCGTCGCCGCCCCCCGCAGAGCCATCTGCACTGCCTCTTCCCGCTCATCTCCCGCTGGCATCCGATAAGCAGTCAACACTGCTTGGAAAGCATTAGCATCCTCGGCGATGAGCCCTGACAGTTCTTGGCGGAGAGACTTGGCTTCTGCCAAGTTTTCTTCGATCTCCCTCTTCAGAGTTTCATCTTCGATCTTGGGCAAGGTTATTTGCAAAACCATGCTCACCAGCGAGGCGGCCAAGGCTGCGGAAAGGGCGGCCACACTCCCACCCCCAGGGACCGGCTGGGCACTGGCCACCTGCTCCAGAAATTCTTCCAACCCTTCCTTTTTCTTCTCCCCAGGTAGCGTTGCAATGCCAGCAGTTTCCATGCCTTCCGCCAGCCGCTGTTCCAAAACCTGGCCGGGGGAGAAATTCTCCAGCCGGAGATAGAAAGCCGCCGCTTCCAGCAAAGCCTCCTCAGGCAGGAGTCCCACAATTTCACTGCTAACCACCGTGACCCCATACCGCTCCGCTTCCCGCTTTACTAGTTCAAATGCGCGATGGATGGGGGTTTTTCTAAAGTTAGTGAGATTCATTGACACCTGTACTAAATTGCGCTGGGAAATCTCCATCCCCAGGGCTTTGACAAAGCGCAACCCCCCCGAGGAGTTGCGCACTGCCTGAGCCACCGCTTTGGCTATCTCCAGGTCCGTGGTGCCCAGATATACATTGTAGGCAATGAGTGGCTCCCGGACCCCAACCACAGTAGCCCCTGCCTTGCCCAGCTCCCGCGGCCCAAAATCTGGCTCCCGGTCCGGATTCGTGGCAATCTCTTCCTTGAGCCCCTCGTACTCTCCACGACGGATGTAAGCCAGGTCTTCCCGCTCCGGCCGTGTGGCCGCTTTCTCGTAGAGATAAACCGGAATGTAGAGTTCTCGGGCGATCCTCTCCCCCAACCGCCGTGCTATCTCGATGCATTCCTCAACCGTTATTCCTTGCAGAGGGATAAAGGGGATTACATCCGTGGCCCCGATACGGGGGTGCTCCCCTTTATGCTGGTCGAGGTCAATCAGCCCCGCAGCGGTTTTCGTGGCTTGGAAGGCCGCCTCCTCCACTGCCCCCGGCTCCCCGGCCATGGTCACCACCGAGCGGTTGTGATCCTGGTCCAGTTCCACATCCAGGACCACAACCCCCGGCACCGCAGTTATGGCAGCCACTATCTGGTCGACGACTTCTTTACGCCGCCCTTCACTGAAATTGGGCACACACTCCACAATCCGCAGCATTTATTCTCTCCCCATGTTGCGAGGTGATGATAGCACACCAAGCAAGAGAATCAAAATAAAATAGACGAGGAGTTAATCCTCGTCTTTCTACAGAAGGAAAAGATAACTAGCTGGAGGTCCGCGTCCGAAACCCCTTGCGGTATATAACCATCCCGTCTCCGGGGGCGTAGTAATCAGGGATGGTGGCCGCTACCTTATACCCCTGCTTAGCATAAAACTCGCGGGTCGGACCGTATCGCTCCGAGGAAGAGGTCTCGATAAGGAGCATCCGCCCCTTTTTCTTGCGTACCTCGGCCTCCACCCGCTTGAGGAGTGCCCGGCCAATGCCCCGCCGGCGGTGTTCGGGGTGCACCGCAATCCAATAAAGGTCGAACCCACCCTGGGTGAGGGAAGCCGGCCCATAACAGGCAAACCCTAGGACCCTCTCCCCATCGCGGTAGGAGAGAAAGTGATAATCCTCCTGCGTGGCTCGTTGCAAATAGATGTCCAAGAGTTCGGCGATGCTCGCTACCTCCGGCACGGTGAAGAACCCATCCTCCATAGCCAAGGCGAGTATGCCTTCTTTGTCTCCTTCGATAGTAGGCAGGATAGGACCCGTTACCTTACTGCCTCGCTTGGTGGCGACCGGAACCACAGGTGCCTTTTGTCGCTCGAATTTCCCAGAGCGTTCCACCGCCAAATCCAAGACATGGGCCAGCATCTGGGCATAAGAGGATCCCGCGGCCTCAGCCGCTCTCGCCACCCCGGCATCGGGGGAGAGATCCGGGTTGGGATTTGCCTCGAGGATAAAAAGATCCTCTCCCCGCATGCGGATATCAATCCGTCCGTAATCCCGCAGCCCCATCAGCTCATAGGCGCTTACCGCTAACTTCTCCACCCTCTTTTTGAGGCTCTCCTCCAGGGGAGCAGGGTAGACGCTGGGGGTGTTGAGGTAATCCTCAGAATGTTCCAGCCACTTCGCTTCGTAGGTAACCAGCCGCTCTAAAGAGTTGCGGATGCCGGAGTAATCCACCTCCCCAATGGGCAAGGCCTCCGGCTTGCCGTTGCCCCACACCCCCACATTGAACTCCCTACCAGAAAGGAACTCTTCCACTAAGGCCGGTTGGTGGTAATTGCGCACAATATCCATCACCCGCTCCTGGAGCTGGCGTTTGTTACGCACCACCGAGTTGCGGTGGATGCCGGCACTGGCATCTTCGGCAACTGGCTTGACTATCGCCGGAAAACGAAAGGCCAAGCGGCTTTCCCCGTTCAAAAAGACCTGGAACCCCGCAGTGGGTAGATTATGTCCCTGGAAAATCTGTTTGGCGGTGGCTTTATTCAGGCAACTGCGCATCGCTCCCGCCCCAGAACCGGTGTAGGTAAAGCCCATCTCCTCCATTATTTCCACCGCCCGCGGTTCCATGAAGGCCTTCCCCTCCAGGCTCTCGCACATGTTAAAGATTACCGTATTCTGGGGATCATGGCGCTTCAAGGCACGCTCCACATCCTCCGCATCCCACACTTTGGCCTGGGCCACATCGTACCCCAGGGAAGAGAGGGCCTGGGCCACGTACTCTCCGGCATGCTTAAACCCACCGGCGGCCTCGATGATGTAGTCCGCCGCTTCGCGCAACGGTTCCTTGGATAGATCGTTGTACATCACTAAAACTTTCATGGTTCAAATCCCATAGCGCTGTCGAGCAGCATCCAAAATAGAGTTAATAAGTTCAGGATGGCTGAGTCCATCGGCCTCAGCCTCAATCACCAGGTCACTGTAACCCGGGGCCAAGCCAGGCAAAGGATTGATTTCCAAAATATAGGGATTGAGGTCTTGGTCCAGACGAAAATCGATTCGGGCCATGTCCAGACACCCCATGGCCTGGAAGGCAGCCACCGACAAGCGTTGCAACTCCTCGCTCTTTTCTTCCGAAATAGAGGCGGGACAGATATATTTGGGCAATTTCCACAACTCGTCCTTGACCCGATGGGTGTAGATCCCCTTTTCCTCAGGAGGGACCGCTGAAAAGTCCACTTCCATAGGGGGTAACACCCGCAAGCCATGGAGATACTTCGATTTGCGGTGCCCGTCCGCAGACCAGCGTATCTCTGTTTTCTCCTCCCGCACCCAGTTTCCTATAAGCCCCACGGTTATTTCTTTCCCGGAGATATACTCCTCCACCAGGGCTGGCTGTTGATACACATCTAGAAGCCAAGCAACCTGCTCCCGCAATGCCGTTTCATCACTGACAATCGAGTGGCCGGTGATCCCTATCCCTGACCCTTCCACGCTGGGTTTAACAAATAGGGGGAAATGCAGGTTTGGATCCAAAGGATCATCGACCGAAGTAAAAACTTGAAAGGCGGGAGTAGGGAGGCCCTGGGCCATAAGCACCCGCTTGCACATCGGCTTGTCCAGGGTTAGGCCCAGGGTGAGCACCCCCGAGCCAGTATAGGGGATACGCAACATATCCAAGATTGCCGGGATCTGGGACTCCCGGCTCTGCCCAAAGTGGCCTTCGCAGATATTAAAAGCAATATCAATGGGGGTTTCTTGTAGTTTAGGGAGAAGAGATAAATCCCCCTCCATAGGTATGACTTCGTGTCCCTTCGCTTCCAGGGCTTGGGTCAGGGCCTGGACCGTGGATTCTGAGTCCAGCTCCGCCCAGCGGTCAGGAGGGGAGCCGGGAAGGGGGGGAGCGTTTACCTTTAAATTGTAGAGCAGGCCAATCTTAAGACCAGCCACTACTTGACTGAAACCCTAACTTTCTCCGTCACCACGGGGAGCTCAATCTTCTGCCCGTTGCGCCGCCGCCCGTGGCGGGAGAGGCCGATCGGCTCCAGGGTCAGTTGCTCCCCGGCCAAAAGCTTAGCCACCCCCTCCGCCGGCCGCGCTTCTCGGCAATAGACGCAGTTGGCAGTATCATGAGGGATATAATGTTTGGGCTGGGTGTAGGTGGAGATCGTCCCCTCAAAGTTCCGAACCACCACTCGGGATTCGGACATGGAGATCAGGTATTGGGGCATCACCGGCACTTTGCCCCCACCTCCCGGAGCATCAATAACAAAAGTGGGGACGGCGAAACCGGTGGTGTGGCCCCGCAAGTTCTCGATGATATTCAGTCCCACGCTCACCGGAGTCCGGAAATGAGCAATCCCTTGAGAGAGATCGCACTGATAGAGATAGTAAGGCCGCACCCGAATCTTGAGGAGTTGATGGGCCAGTTTCTTCATGATATTGGGGCAATCATTGATCCCGGCCATGAGTACGCTCTGACAACCAAGTGGGACCCCGGCATCGGCCAGCCGATCACAGGCCTCGGCCAATTCGGGCGTGATCTCATTGGGGTGGTTGACATGGATGTTCATCCAGATGGGATGGTATTTCTTGAGGGTTTTCACAAGTTGGGGAGTGATCCGCTGCGGCAGAAAGACGGGGACCCGTGTCCCAAAGCGGATGATCTCCACATGGGGGATACGACCGAATGTGGAAAGCACAAAATCCAAAATCTCATCGGAGACAAAAAGACCATCCCCGCCGGAGATAAGGATGTCCCTTATTTGCGGAGTATGGGCGATGTAATCAGCAATGGCCTCGATCCGTGCCTTGGAGACCGGCATTTCCCCGGTGCCCACTAAGCGGCGGCGGGTGCAGAAGCGACAGTAAGAGACGCATTGGTCGGTGATCAAAACCAGCACCCGATCCGGATAACGGTGGGTCAGGCCGGGTACCGGCGAGAAAACATCTTCTCCCAGCGGATCTTCGAGATCCGGATCGTCGAGGACAAATTCGTTGGTGGTGGGAACCAATTGCATCCTCAGAGGATCACGGGGATTATCGGGATCCATAAGGTTGGCGAAGTAGGGGGTGATCCCCAACTTCAACTCCGGTTCCATGGCCACCGCCATCTCCTCGTCGGCAGTGAGATGGAGTGCCTCACGGAGTCTCTCCAGGGAGTTGATGCGGTTCCTCATCTGCCAGTGCCAGTCATTCCATTCTTCATCTGGCACTTGCTCCCACGGCGG